>NZ_JBIATN010000003.1:0-204766 GCF_042891825.1 Streptomyces sp. NPDC001852 | reverse complement strand
CGAAGGCATGGTGATCGACCCGTGAGGGTCTGCTCGCCGCCGCCAGTGTAGCGGGTGGCGTGCTCGACGTGCGGGGGATCTTGTTGCGGGCAGATCCTGCCGGGGGGCGGGGCCGTCCTGGCCGGTGGTGGCTCCGGCAGGTCGTTTCATGCTCGGCCGTGCGCCATCAGGGCCGCGTGAGGCAGCACCAGTGCGCCGGTCGAGTCGACGAACTCTGCGCACAGGGAGTCGAAGTGTGCCTTGATCGACTCGATGGTGTCGGAGGGCTGACTCCTGATGATGTGGCCTATGGTTGCCACTCCGGCTGCCGGGCCGCTCCACCATTCCTCCGGAGTCGTCCGGTGGTCCCAGAGCAGGGTGTCGCAGACGACGTCCTTGAGGCCCGCGGCACTCAGCAGTGCGGCGAAACCCTGTTCAGTGCGGGGGAAGTCGTCGCCGGGATCCAGCGCGGGCAGGTGGGCGGGGCGGCTCACGCCCGCCGCTTGGAGGGCTCGCCCGAGCAGCGCCTGTCCGGCGGCCGCGGGGACCGCCCAGATGGTGACAGCGATCCGCCCGCCCGGGCGCGTTACCCGGCGCAGCTCCGCCAGGGCTGTCCGAGGCCGTCCCACATGGTTGAGGACGAAGTTGCCGACCGCGGCGTCGAACTCGTCGTCGCCGAAGGGGAGGTCCGGCAGGGCGGCGAGGCGCACGTCGGCTTCCGGCGCCGTCTGGGCGGCTAGGGCGATCATGCTCGCTTCGGCGTCCACTGCCGTCACCTTCGCCCCCCGCTCGCACGCGGCCTTCGCGGCAGTGCCGGTGCCCGTCCCCACGTCGAGCACGCGCATTCCCGGCTCGATCCCGGCAGCTTCGAGCAACCTCGGGACCGGATACTCGCAGAGCTTGGCGAAGCTGCCCGCATAGGCGTCGGCCTGCGCCGCCCACACGCGACGCTCGGACTCGTCGAACGCGGTCACCGTCATGGGTCCCTCCCCGAAGCCGTCCCGAGGAACTCGCTCCCGGGGCGTTCCCGACGCTAACGCATCGATCACAGCGGCTTGCCCCTGTCTGCTCATCCGGTGGCGCCGCCCCCACACATCCGTGGTGCCGCTCGCCGTAGGACTCCGAAAGCAGGACTCCGAAAGCAGGACTCCGAAAGCAGGACTTCAAAAACAGGACTTCAAAAGGTGAGCGCCGGCACAGCTGGACCTGGCCGTCAGGACGTGGGGATGTGGGTGAAGCGGGACGCCGTGTGGAGCTCGGACTCGATGTGGGCGGCAGTCGCGCGGAGGGCGGGGAGGACCTCGTGGACGCAGTCCTCGAGGGTGCGGCGGGCCGCGTGGGTGGCGATGTTCAGGGCGGCGACCACACGGCCGGACCGGTCCCGCAGGGGTACGGCGACGGAGCGCAGGCCCGACTCCAGTTCCTCGTCCACCAGGGCGTAGCCCTGGGCGCGGACCTCGGCCAGGGGTGGGAGGAGTGCGCCTTCGGGGGACGCGGTGCCGGCGAGGAGGACGCGGCCGAGGGAGGTCGCTGCGGCGGGCAGGCGGGCGCCGACCGTGATGTGGACCGTGAGGACGCGGCTCGCGCCCGCTCCGGCCGTGTACTGGATCTCCGTGCCGTCGGAGGTCAGTACGGCGAGTGCCGCCGGCTCGTGCAGGCGGTCCGCCAGGGCGCGCAGGTGGGGCTCGGCCAGGCGGGGGAGTGTGGTGCGGGACAGGGGCGGGAAGCCGAGGTCGAGGACGCGGGGCGTGAGCGTGAAGGTGCGGTCGGGACGGGCCGACACCAGGCCCAGGTGTTCGTGGGTGAGCAGCGCGCGGCGGGCCGTGGCCCGGGCCAGGCCGGTCGCCCGTGCCACCTCGCTCAGGGACAGCGCCGAGCGGCCCTCGCCGAAGGCGGCCGGCACGGTCAGGCCGCGCGCCAGGGACTCCACGAAGTCCCGGCCCAGCTGGTGCTTGGACGCCGTCGTCCAGGTCGCGAGGTCCGCGGGCGGCGGGCCGGGCTCGGGCGGAGCGGCGGTGCGCAGCTCGGACTCCATCGCCGCCACCGCCGTACGAAGGCGGGGGAGGAGAGTGGTGTGCAGGTCGGTCGCCGAGTGGCGGCTGGTGTGGCTCACCACGCTCGCGACGCAGGCCACGCGGCCGGTGCCCGGGTGCCGTACGGGTACGGAGACCGCGACCAGGCCCGGTTCGATCAGCTGGTCGTCCACGGCCCAGCCGTCCCGGCGTGCCCGCTCCACCCGAGCCGGGAAGGCGGTGTCGTCGGCGGGCGGCTGTCTGGAGGGTACGGCGGGGAAGGTCGCGTCCGTCGGGTCCGCGGCACGGCGGGCGCACCAGCGGGTCCAGTCCGGCTGCGTCCACTGGGTGGCGAACAGCGGGCCCGGGGCGGTGCGTTCGGCGGGGAGCAGGTCGCCGATGCGGAAGCTGACGGACATCGCGCGGCGGCGGGTGGCCTGGTGGATGAAGCGGATGCCGTCGAGGTCGGCGACCGCGAGGGACACCGATTCGTCCAGCTCGTCGGCGAGGGCGTCGGCGTGGGCGCCGAGCAGCGCGGGCAGGCGGAGGGCGGCCAGGTAGGCATTGCCCAGCTCCATCACGCGGGGGGCCAGGACGACGTCGCGGCCGTCGAGGCGTACGTAGTCCATGCGGGCGAGGGTCGCGGTGATGCGGTCGACCGTGGAGCGGGCGAGGCCGGTGGCCCGTTCCAGCGCGCTCGGGCTCAGCGTGCCGCCCGCCTCCGTCAGCTGCCGCAGCACCCCGACCCCGCGTACCAGCGGGCCGACCGCTTCCCCCGCTTCGGCGGGGGCGTCGGCATCCAGCGCGGTCGCACTCTTCGCGGGCATCGGCTCTCCGGTACGGCGTTCGGGCACGCCTACGGTAAACCGCCGCCCGGCGCGCCGTGGTGCGAAGAGCCGCTACTTCCGTGTCACCCGCACCCGGTAGTTCCCGTCGCCGTCCCTGCTGACCACCTGGACGGTGATGCCGTGGCGGGGGTCCTTGAAGGTCTCGCCGGGGGAGAAGGGGGCGTCGGAGAGTTCCGCCTGGACGTTGGGGCTGCGGGTGCAGCCGCCGCTGCCGCGGTGGCTGTCGTACACGGTGACCGGTCCGCGTCCGGTGTCGATCGTGCCGTCCACCTTGTAGATCAGCACGCCCGGCCGGCACACCACCTCGTCGTTGCCGCCCTGCTCCCGCACCTCCAGGGCGTACGAACTGCGTACGTCGAGGGGGACGAGGACCAGCTTCCCGCCGCCCGGCCGGTACAGCGGTGTCAGCTCGTACTCGACGCTGCCCCGCGCCGTCACGCAGCCCACCTGGGAGGCGTCCAGCCAGCCCAGCTTCCACTTGTGCCAGCCGAGCATGTCGTTGTCGGCCCCCCAGTCCTCGCTCATGATGTCCCAGTGCCCCACCGCGCCCCCGCCCTCCTGTGTGTACAGGTCGGGCAGGCCGAAGGTGTGGCCGTTCTCGTGCGGGAGCACCCGGTAGCCGGTGCGGGAGTAGGAGCCGGAGCCGTCGTCCTGGCGGGAGTAGACGAAGGACGCGTTGGCGATGGGGACGCCGTCGGCGACCGGGGCGTCGCCGTTGCCCGCGAAGGTCACGGACAGGACCGTGTCGAGGGCGGAGGGACCGGCGTTGGGGGTGATCAGGACGTTGAGGATGTCGTACGCGCTGAAGTCCACCATCGGGTCGGCCGCGGCCACGATGTCCTGCACCAGCTGCCGGTAGCCGGGGTCGAAGGGCGCGCCGCGCTCTATGCCGTACCCCTTGAAGGGCTTGGGCATCCGCAGCCACCTGGTGACCGGTGTCGCCGGCTGGTAGTCCAGGCGGCCGTACGACGCGGTGCGGAACCACTCCTGGGTCTGCGGGAAGAACTCGTGGAAGCGGTCCATGGCGCTGCCCTTCCCGGGAGCGTCGGAGAAGTCGATCATCAGGGTCAGGGCGTGGAGCGTGCCCGTGGAGTGGGCGTAGCCGTGCGGGGTGGGTATGCCCTCGGTCATCTGTACCTCGACGCTGCCCTGGACCGCGCAGGGGGCGAGGGCGGAGCGGGCCGTGCCGATGGGTCCGGCGGTGGTGGGCGCCGTCAGGTGTCCGGTCCCGGCCGAGGTGCCGACCGCCAGGGTCAGCGCGGTCACCGCGGCGAGAGCGGCCACCCGGCGCGGGCGTATGCGACGGCGTGTGCGCGACGACCGGCCCTGGCGGGCGGAGCGCCGCCCGGCTGCCCGGGTGGTGGGGTGGCCGTGGACTGTTCCGGTGGTGGGGCGCCCGTCGGGGAGGGAGTGAGGAAGGGATCTGCGGCGGGGTGGCTGCGGCTGCATGCATGGACCCTTCGCTCCACGGCAGCCGCAGGTCTCCGGCTGCACCCTTGCGCTCACCCTGTGTCGGCGGGGTGCGGGGGCGCGCGCTGGACGAGACCGATCGTGGGAATGCCGGTCCGCAGGAGGGTGAATCCCGGCGGGAGATGAGTGTGTCTCAGGTCACAGAGGTTCTTTTCGTGGGCGGGAAATAACCGGGGAACCTCTCCCCGTTTAGACCTGTGTCCGAGCGAAACGGGGACTGCTTCCCCGGATCGCATCGATCGCTCCGATCGACCCCAAGGTCCCGGCTCACCCGCCCGGACCCGACCCTGACCCGAACGACACCCCGAGGAGTACGCCGTGCCGACCGCGACCACCTCCGCAGCGCGCAAGGTGCCCCGGCCCCGCGCCGACGCCGTGCGCAACCGGGAGCGGATCGTCACCGCCGCCCAGGAGATGTTCGTCGAGCACGGCCCGGACGTGTCGCTCGACGAGATCGCCCGCCGGGCCGGCGTCGGCAACGCCACGGTGTACCGCAACTTCCCCGACCGCGAGGCCCTCGTCCGTGAGGTCGTCTGCTCCGTCATGGACCGTACGGCCGAGGCGGCCGAGGTGGCCCTCGCCGAGACCGGGGACGCCTTCGCGGCCCTGGAGCGCTTCGTGCACGCCGCCGCCGACGAGCGGATCAGCGCGCTGTGCCCGATGATGTCCAGCAGTTTCGACCGGCACCACCCCGACCTGGAGGCCTCTCGCGAGCGCGTCGAGCAGCTCATCGAGGAGGTCATGGGGCGGGCCGTGGCGGCCGGACAGCTCCGGTCCGACGTAGGTGTCGGCGACGTGATGATCGCCGTGGCCCAGCTGAGCCGGCCCCCGGCGGGCACGGACTGCCTGCGCGGCGACCGTTTCGTCCACCGCCACCTTCAACTCTTCCTCGACGGCCTGCGGGCGCCCGCCCGCTCCACCCTGCCGGGCACAGCCGTGACCATCAAGGAGCTGCGCGAGTGCTGACCGATTAGTTCGGCTCCCGGTCCCAGTCCACCCCTGCGTCCACCCGTACGCCCCGTAGGCCCGACCTCCCGGCCGTCAGCGTCGACGAGCCGCGCCCTTTCGCCTGCCCCTTTCTCCGCCTACCTCGTCTTTTCCATCCCTGCCTCGTCTTTTCCGTCACGAAGTCCCGAAGTGGGTACCCCCATGTCCGAAACAGCCCGCAAGGCTCCCGGCGCCACCGCGCCGAGCGGTTTCGCCGCACACGCCGGCGACACCAACCGCTGGAAGGCGCTCGTCTTCATCGCGCTCGCCCAGCTGATGGTCGTCCTCGACGCCACCATCGTGAACATCGCCCTGCCCCACGCCCAGAAGGACCTGGGCATATCCGACGCCAACCGGCAGTGGGTCGTCACCGCCTATGCCCTCGCCTTCGGCGGTCTGCTGCTCTTCGGCGGCCGGATCGCCGACAAGTGGGGCCGCAAGCGCGCCTTCGTCACCGGCCTCACCGGCTTCGCCCTGGCCTCCGCGCTGGGCGGTGCCGCCACCAGCGGCCCGATGATGTTCGGCGCCCGCGCCCTGCAGGGCGTCTTCGGTGCCCTGCTCGCCCCCGCCGCGCTCTCGCTGCTCGCGGTGATGTTCACCGACGCCCGTGAGCGCGCCAAGGCGTTCGGCATCTACGGCGCCATCGCCGGCGGCGGCGGTGCCGTGGGCCTGATCCTCGGCGGTTTCCTCACCCAGTACCTGAACTGGCGCTGGACCTTCTTCGTGAACATCCCGTTCGCCGTCGTCGCGGCCCTCGGCGCCTACTTCGTCATCCGTGAGCCGGAGGGCGGCCGCAACCGCTCCCCGCTCGACATCCCCGGCGTGGTCCTGTCCACCCTCGGCCTGGTCGCCCTCGTCTACGGCTTCACCCGTGCCGAGTCCGACGGCTGGGGCGACACCGTCACCGTCTCGATGTTCGTGGCGTCCGCGGTGCTGCTGCTCGCGTTCGTGGTCGTCGAGTCCCGGGTCAAGGCCCCGCTGCTCCCGCTGCGCGTGGTGACCGACCGCAACCGCGGCGGCATCTACCTCTCCCTCGGCCTCGCGATCATCGGCATGTTCGGCCTGTTCCTCTTCCTGACCTACTACCTGCAGGTCGTGAAGGGCTACTCGCCGGTCAAGACCGGCTTCGCGTTCCTGCCGATGGTGGCCGGCATGATCACCGGCTCGACGCAGATCGGCACCCGGCTGATGACCCGGATCCCGGCCCGCCTCCTGATGGGTCCCGGCTTCCTGGTCGCCGGCCTCGGCATGCTGATCCTGACCCAGCTGAAGATCGACTCCGCCTACCTCACCCAGCTGCTGCCCGCCATGGTGCTGCTCGGCCTCGGCATGGGTACGGCGTTCATGCCGGCGATGTCGCTGGCCACCCAGGGCGTCGAGCCGCGGGACGCCGGTGTCGCCTCCGCGATGGTCAACACCTCGCAGCAGGTGGGCGGCGCGATCGGCACCGCCCTGCTGAACACCATCGCCGCCTCGGCGACCACGTCGTACGTCAAGGGCCACATCGCCGGTGCCGCCGCGAAGCCGCAAGCGGAGCTGGTGAAGCTCCAGGGCATGGTGCACGGCTACAGCATGGCGATCTGGTTCGCCGTCGGCATCCTCGGGCTCGCCTCCCTGATCGCGTTCACCTTCGTCAACGCCGGCCGCCCGGGCACCACCGAGGTGATCTCCGGCGAGGGCGTCGAGGACGAGGCGCGGGTGCCGGTGGTGGCCCACTGAGCGCCCGCACGGTGATGCACACCGTGATCTAGCGGAGCCAGGGCAGGTCCGCACCCGCTTCGTTGGGCTGGAGGCCCTCGGCGACGATCTCCATGATCTCGCCGAGGGCCTTCTGCTGCTGGGGGCTGAGCCGGTCGAACATCGCCTGTCGTACGGCGGCCACATGGCCGGGCGCGGTGCGCGCGAGCACCTCGGCGCCCTCGTCGGTGAGCACCGCCAACTGCCCGCGTTTGTCCGAGGGACAGTCCTCCCGGCGCACCCAGCCGTTCTTCTCCAGCCGCGCGATCGCGTGCGACAGCCGGGAGCGGGTGATCTTCGCCTGCATCGCCAGCTCGGTCATCCGCAGCCGGCGGCGCGGGGCCTCGGCGAGCCCGACGAGCAGGCCGTAGTAGATGTGCGGCATGCCCGCGTCGCGCTGCAGCTGCCGGTCGAGGTGGTCCTCCAGCAGGGTGGTGGCGTGCAGGTAGGCGCGCCATACGCGCTGTTCCTCGTCGGTGAGCCAGCGGGGCTGTGCGGCGGAGTCGGATGCCGTGTTCATGCGTCCCACTGTACGAGGCGGCTTCTTGAAACTTGAACAAGTCGGGCGTACGGTTGCCCATAGAGCTTGAGAGTTAAAGCATCTGGATCGACCGCTGGAGCCGCACCATGTCCGCCACCGCCCGGGAGCGCATGCCCGCCCTGTACCTCAGCCACGGCGCCCCGCCGCTCGCGGACGACCCCGTCTGGCCCGGCCAGCTCGCCGCCTGGTCAGCGGACCTGCCCCGGCCCAGGGCGATCCTCATGGTCTCCGCCCACTGGGAGGAGGCCCCCCTCGCGCTGGGCGCGGTCGAGACCGTCCCGCTCGTCTACGACTTCTGGGGCTTCCCCGAGCACTACTACCGGGTGCGGTACGCCGCCCCGGGCGCCCCCGAGCTCGCCGAGTCCGTCCGCAAGCTGCTGCGCGCCCCCGGCACCCCCGTCCAGGACATCCCCGACCGCGGCCTCGACCACGGCGCCTACGTCCCGCTGGTCGAGATGTTCCCGGCCGCCGACATCCCCGTCCTGCAGATATCCATGCCCACCCTCGACCCGGTCCGCCTGATGGACATCGGCCGCAGGCTCGCCCCGCTGCGCGACGAGGGTGTGCTGATCGTCGGCTCCGGCTTCTTCACCCACAACCTCGCGGCCCTGCGCCACGCGGGAAGCGGCGTGCCCAGCTGGTCCTCGGAGTTCGACGACTGGGGCCGCCGCGCCCTTCAGGCCCGCGACTGGGACGCCCTGCTGGACTTCCTGAACAAGGCCCCGGCCGGCCGCTACGCCCACCCGCGCACCGAACACTTCGCTCCGCTCTTCGTCACCATGGGCGCGGCGGAGGCGGGGGGCGAGCTGGACGCGCAGAAGTCCGTGATCGACGGGTTCTGGATGGGAATGGCGAAGCGGTCGGTGCAGTTCGGCTGAGCTACAGCTGTTTCTCGTACCAGGCCACGTCCCAGTAGCGGCCGAACTTCCGCCCCACCTCCCGGTGGGTCCCCACGTACCGGAAGCCGAAGCGCGCGTGCAGTCGCTCGGAGGCCTCGTTGGGCTGGGCGATCCCGGCGTAGGCGCGGTGTACGTCCTCGTCGGCGAGCGCCTTGAAGAGGGCCTCGTAGAGCAGCGTGCCGACGCCGCGCCGGCCGGCGTCGGGGGCCACGTACACCGAGACCTCCACGGACGTCACGTACGCGGGCTTCGGCCGGTAAGGGCCGGATGTGGCGTACCCCAGAATCTCCTGTGACTCCGCGTCCGTGGCAACCATCAGGCGGTGCGGGCCGTCTTCCGGGTGGGAGAGCAACCAAGGGCGGCGCTCTTCAGAAGTGAAGATCGCGGTATCGAATGTGATCGCCGTCTCACGTACATAGTGGTTGTAGATCGCCGTGAGGGCGTCGAGATCACTCTCGATCCCCGGCCTGACCTGCACCTCTGTACGTTGCGTCGGCATCTGGCCTCCCGTGTGGCGGACAGGGTACTGCATGATCAGAAAAATTGGGGGGCGGGTTGGGAATTCTGTCCGGATTCCAGTCGTTGTTTCCCACGGATGCAGGGCACTCGGAGAGAGTCGCCAGAGACACTCCCCCCGATGCCGAGCGTTCAGGACCACCCGCCAGCCCACCATCGCAAGGGAGCACGCATGGCAACCCGTGCCGTCGCCCGTCGTCAGTCCGCCACCGGCGAGACGGCCGACTCGGCAAGCAGTGTTCGCGCTCACGGCGGCGAGATCGCGGATCGCGACCTGGTCGGCATGTACCTCGACGAGATCGCGCGTACGCCGCTGCTCGACGCCGCAAAGGAGGTCGAGCTGTCCCAGACCATCGAGGCGGGTGTCTTCGCGCAGCAGATCCTCGACGGTGAGGAGGAGCCGGTGTCGGACGCCTCCCGCGAGGAACTCCAGGCGCTGGTCGCCGCCGGTGAGCGGGCGAAGGACATCTTCATCCGTTCCAACCTCCGCCTGGTCGTGGCCGTGGCCCGGCGCTACCCGCGCAGCGGCCTGCCCCTGCTCGACCTGATCCAGGAGGGCAACGCCGGTCTGGTGCGCGCGGTCGAGAAGTTCGACTACCGCAAGGGCTTCAAGTTCTCGACGTACGCCACCTGGTGGATCCGGCAGGCCATCACCCGCTCCATCGCCGACCAGTCGCGCACGATCCGGCTCCCCGTCCACCTGGTGGAGGAACTGGGCCGCATCCGCCGCGTGCAGCGCGAGTTCAACCGTGAGAACGGCCGCGACCCGGAGCCCGCGGAGATCGCCGCGGAGCTCGGCGCCACGCCGGAGCGCGTCATCGACGTCCTCGACTGGGCCCGCGACCCGGTCTCGCTGAACATGTCGGTGGACGACGAGGGCGAGACCCAGTTCGGCGACCTGCTGGAGGACACCTCCGCGGTCAGCCCCGAGCAGTCCGTCCTGACCCTCCTGCGCAGCGAGGAACTGGACGACCTGATCGGCCGCCTGGACCAGCGCACGGCCTCCATCATCAAGATGCGGTACGGCATCGAGGACGGCCGCGAGCGCACCCTGACCGAGGTCGGCAAGGAGCACGGCCTGACCCGCGAACGCATCCGCCAGATCGAGAAGCACGCTCTGCTCGAACTGAAGAAGCTGGCCCGCCAGACCGGCTTCGACGCGGCGGCGTAAGGGGGTTCGCGGCGGCGTAGGAGAGTTGCCGCGTGCCGGTGCGTGTGCCGGTGCCGTCAGGGGTGCCTGTGGAGTGAGGCAGGGCGCGGTGCCGGCGCGCGGCGGTGCGCACGGTGTGGTGCCTGTGGGCGTACGGTGCCTGGGGGAGCGCACGCCGGTGGCGGAAGACGGCGCAAACATGGCGCTGTCCCCCCGCTTCAACTCCCGGGTCCGCGGGAACAACCCTTCCGGGCCCCACAGCAGCCAGGCCCCGGAACCGCACTCCCCACGCACCGTACGGACCGGCCGACCCCACGCGCCCACCCGCACGACCGAGCCACCCAGCCAGGTCCCGACGCACATCCCCCCCGGCGCCGGGACCTTCCCAGCCGGGCTTCGGCACCCATCCCCCCCGGGTGTCGAGGCCCGGCTCTTCCGTGTCTGCGGGTTGACTTCCCCATGCGGTCCGGGCGTTCCCATCAGGCCACGGGCTGCGCTTCGCGCCGCCGGAGGTGACGAGGGTCAGCAGGCGGAGAGCATCCTGGCGGGGCGGCGGGACATCTGGAACGACAGCCCACCCCGTACCTGAACCCCGGGGTGGACCGTCGGATGGCAGATTCTGCCACACGGGCATAGCCTGCCGGGATGAGCACCACCCCGAGTCCCACCCCGGGCACCACCTCCAGCACCGACCCCGGCGCCCTCCCCCGCACTACCCACCGGCCGTTTTCCGCCTCCGCACCGCTCTCGCTGACCGAACGCCGGAAGGCCGAGACCCGGACGGAGATCGCCCGGGCGGCGGGCGCCCTGTTCGTCCGCCAGGGGCTGCGGGCGACTCGCGCCGAGGACATCGCTCAGGCCGCGGGCATCGCGCCGCGCACCTTCTACCGCTACTTCGCCACCAAGGAGGAAGCGGTCGCCCCCCTCTACGCGGCCGGCGCCCAGCGCTGGGCGGAGGCGGTCCGCTCGGCCCCGGCCCACCTCGGCGTTCCCGAGGCCCTGGAGCACGCCGTACAGCACACCTTCACCCCCGGCCTCGGTGTCTCGGCGGCGTCCTGGGAATGGGTCCGCACCCTGATCCGCCTGGCCGCCGCCAGTCCCGCCCTGCGCAAGGTCTGGGCCGAGGTCTGCCAGACGTCCGAGCAGACCCTGGCCGAGATCCTGGCGAGCCGGCTCGCGTCAACCGGCGCTCAGCACGGTGGAGTCGGAGCCGACGGGACCGGCGCGGCCGACGCACCCGAAGGGCACGGAGCCGGTGAGGGGCGTGACGAGGACGCGGGGCCTGGCGGGGACGCGGGGCCTGACGGCCGCGGTGGGGCTGACGGCCGTGGTGGGGCTGACCCGCTCGGTTGGCGCGATGGGCGGGGTGGTCGCGCGGTTCATGGCGGGCGGGGTGGCCGCGAGAGGCGTGACGGACGCGGTGGCCGCGAGAGGCATGGCGGACGCGGTGGCCGCGAGAGGCATGACGGGCGCAACGACGTCGCCCTGGGGCCGGGGCCCACGTCCCCCGCACCGGTCACCCCCGGCCTCCGTTTCGCCGCGGCCGTCGCCGGTGCCGCCGTTCGCGTGGCCGTGGAGTCCTGGGCCGCCTCCTCCGCCCCGCCCGCCGGCCCGGACGGCCCCGCGGCCCTTGCGCTGCGCAACCTGGCGTCCTTGCGGGACTTCGGGTGGGGCCGGGCGGAGGGCCAGGACGCCACCCAAGGGCTCACTGCTCCGGGTCATCCGCCCCGGCCCGGCACAGCCGATCGCCCAACTCCCGCACATACGCCCTGAGTTCACCAGGTTCCCGCACCGTGAACTCGTACCCCGCCATCGCCAGCCGCACTGCCAGCCACTCCACGGGATCGCCGGAGGCGCCCCGCAGCACACAACCGCCCTCGCCGTCGTCCTCAGGCCCTCCGAGCCACGCCGGCAGGCGCGCGGCCACCTGCTGCGCCGACGCGGCGAACCGCACCGCGAACTCGTACGTCTCCTGCCGCCGGTGGATGGACCGGCGCAGGTACTCCGCCGCGCTGCCGGTCGGCAACTCCCGTGGCGCGAAGCGGACTCCGGTCGCGAACGGCCGGCTCACCCGGTCCACCCGGAAGGTCCGCCAGTCGGCGCGGTCGAGGTCGTAGGCGACGAGGTACCACCGGCGCCCGGTCGACACCAGCCGGTGCGGTTCGGTCAGCCGCCGTGACTCACTGCCGTCCTTGTCGCGGTAGGCGAACCGCAGCCGCTCGTGCCCCGCCACCGTCGAGGCCATCACGGTCAGCGTCTCCGGCGCGATGGTCGGCCCGTCCCCGCTGGTCAGCGGTGTCGTCGCGGCCTGCAGCGTGGAGACCCGGTGGCGCAGCCGGGCGGGCAGCACCTGTTCCAGCTTGGCCAGGGCCCGGACCGACGCCTCGTCCACGCCCTGCACCGCGTGCCCGGCACCGGCGCGCAGGCCCACCGCGATGGCAACCGCCTCCTCGTCGTCCAGCACCAGCGGCGGCAGCGCCTTGCCGGCGACCAGCCGATAACCCCCGTCGGCCCCTTTGCTGGCTTGCACGGGATATCCCAGCTCGCGCAGCCGGTCGATGTCGCGGCGCACGGTCCGCCGGGACACGCTGAGCCGCTCGGCCAGCTCACCGCCCGGCCATTCGCGGGGCGTCTGGAGGAGCGAGAGGAGCTGCAGCAGCCGTGCCGGTGTGTCCGTCGTCATACCTTCGAGCATGCCCCACCACTAGGACACGATCTGACCTAATTGGGTCCTAGCTTGAGTGCATGACCTCCACGGAACAGACCCTCGGTGCTCAGCAGGCGGCCGGTGACCGCCGCCGCTGGTTCGCCCTGACCATCGTCATGACCGCAGCCTTCATGGACCTGGTCGACGTGACGATCGTCAACATCGCCATCCCGTCCATCCAGCGGAGCGCACACGCGTCGGTCAGCCAGATCCAGTGGATAACCGCCGGCTACGCCCTGGCCTTCGCCGCGGCGCTCATCACCGGCGGACGTCTCGGTGACATCCATGGCCGCAAGCGGCTGTTCCTGATCGGTATCGGCGGCTTCACCCTCGCCTCCGCCCTGTGCGGCTTCGCCGCGAACCCGGAGATGCTGGTCGCCTCCCGGATCCTGCAGGGCGGTATGGCGGCGATGATGGTGCCGCAGGTGCTGTCGATCGTGCACGCCACCTTCCCGGCGCACGAACGGGGCAAGGTGTTCGGTCTGTTCGGCGCCGTCGTCGGCCTGGGCGCGGTCTCCGGACCGCTGCTCGGCGCACTTCTGACGGAGTGGAACCTGTTCGGCCTCGAATGGCGGCCCATCTTCCTCATCAACCTCCCCGTCGGCGTCCTGGCCTGGATCCTGGGCCGCCGCTTCATCACCGAATCGAAGGCTCCCAGGGCACTGAAGCTTGACCTCGTCGGAGTCGCCCTGGTCTCGCTGGGCCTGCTGATGCTGCTCTACCCGCTCACCCGCGGCCGTGAGCTGGGCTGGCCGCTGTGGGGTCACCTCTGCATGGCCGGCGCCCTCGTCGTCTTCGCGGCGCTGGTGTCGTACGAAAAACGGAAGGCGGCCAGGGACGGTTCCCCGCTCATCGAGTTGTCCCTCTTCCGGGTGAAGAGCTTCGCCGCGGGCATCGCCGTGCAGACCGTCTTCGGTGTCGCGCTCGGCATCTTCTTCCTGGTCTGGACGCTGTACATGCAGATCGGCCTGGGCTGGAGCCCGCTGCGGGCCGGGCTGACCGGCGTGCCGTTCTCCCTCGCGGTGTCGACGGCGGCCGGGATGTCGGTGCAGAAGCTGGTCCCGAGGTTCGGGCGGAAGGTGCTCCAGGCGGGCGCCCTGGTCATGGCCGCGGGCGTACTGCTCTACCTGGGGGAGGCGCACCGGTACGGTCTCGCCATCGCCTCCTGGCAGATGGCCCTGCCGCTGGTCGTGATGGGCGCCGGGATGGGGCTGATCGTCGCCCCGCTGACCGACGCGGTGCTGGCGGAGGTGCCGCGCGAGCACGCCGGTTCCGCGTCCGGGCTGATCAACACGGTGCAGCAGATGGGCAACGCGCTCGGCCTCGGGCTCGTGTCCGTGGTCTTCTTCGGTGAGATCGGCGACCGGCTGCCCCCGGCTCAGGTGGGCCCCGCCTTCGTGCACGCCTTCCAGCACGCCCTGTGGTGGGTGGCCGGGATCATGGGGGCGATCTTCCTGCTGATGTCCGCCCTGCCGAAGCGGCCCGCACAGCATGAGGAGGGGGCGCCGGAGGCGGAGCTGCCGGCGGTGGAGAAGGAATCCGAGCTGGTGCCCTGACCGGGCACGACGAGGGCCCGGCGCCGGTGAGGTGCCGGGCCTCTCTGCGTTCCGGACGCATCCGGTCTGCGTTCCGGACGGATCCGGAAGCCCGATCATGCCCGATTTAAGTCTGAACCTGTTTACTTTCCGGAAATCCCGACGTAGCCTCGCATCGAAACCACACGTTCGGGCATTACTCGGAAGTGAACGGGCATCGGACATCGAGGCGGAGGCCAACGACATGTACGCACCGGAACGGCAGCAGGAGATCCTCCGGCTCGCACGTGACGGCGGCCGGGTGGACGTGCTGTCGCTGGCCGAGGAGCTCCAGGTCACCGCGGAAACGATCCGCCGCGACCTGAAGGCCCTCGACCGCGCCGGCCTCGTCCGCCGCGTGCACGGCGGTGCCATCCCGGTCGGCCGCCTCGACTTCGAACCGGACCTCACTGAGCGCGAGTCCACCGCCGCCGACGAGAAGGACCGCATCGCCAAGGCCGCCCTCGCCGAACTGCCGACCGAGGGCACGATGATCCTCGACGCCGGTACGACGGTCGCCCGGGTCGCCGCCGCGATCCCGCTGGAGGCCTCCCTCACCGTCGTCACGCACAGCCTGCCCATCGCCGCCCGCCTGGCCGACCACCCGGGCATCCAGCTCCACCTGGTCGGGGGGCGCGTACGGCACCGCACACGCGCCGCCGTGGACGCCTGGGCGCTCCGCGCGTACGGCGAGATCCGCGCCGACGTGCTCTTCATGGCGGCGAACGGCTTCTCCGCCGAGCACGGCCTGACCACTCCGGACCTCGCCGAGGCCGCGGTCAAGCGGGCCGCGGTGGCCGCCGCCCGCCGCGTGGTGCTGCTGGCCGACTCCTCCAAGCACGGCCAGGAGCACTTCGCCCGCTTCGGCGACCTGAGCGACGTGGACCTGCTGATCACCGACAACGGGCTGAGCCCCGAAGACGCCGCCGTCATCGAGCGCGGCGGCACGGAAGTAGTGCGCGCATGATCCTCACCGTCACCCCCAACCCCTCCCTCGACCGCACCTACGAGGTCCAGGCCCTGAAGCGCGGCGAGGTCATCCGTGCCGAGACCGAGCGCATGGACCCCGGCGGCAAGGGCGTGAACGTCTCGCGCGCCGTCGCGGCCGCCGGCCGGCGCACGGTCGCCGTTCTGCCCCTGGGCGGTGCGCCGGGGGCGCTCATCGCCGACCTGCTCGACGCGCAGGGCATCGAGGTCGCGCCGGTCCCGATCGCCGGAGCCACCCGCTCGAACATCGCGCTCGCGGAGTCCGACGGGGTGCTCACGAAGATCAACGCGCCGGGCCCGAAGCTGTCGGCGGCCGAACAGGAGCTCCTCCTGGACACCGTGCGCGAGCAGTCGCGCGACGCCGACTGGATCGCGTGCTGCGGCAGCCTTCCCCAGGGGCTCGCGCCCTCGTGGTACGCCGACGTCGTCACGCGGGCGCACGCCGGAGGCGCGCGCATCGCGCTGGACACCTCGGGGCGTGCGCTGCTGGAGGCGCTGCGCGCGCGGCCCGACGTGGTGAAGCCCAACGCCGAGGAGCTCGCGGAAGCCGTCGGGCGCCCCCTGGCCACCGTAGGCGATGCGCTGAAGGCGGCCGAGGAGGTGCGCGGCATGGGCGCGCGCGCCGTGCTCGCGAGCCTGGGCGCCGACGGGCAGCTCCTCGTGGAGGACGCCGGCGCCTGGTTCGCCGGGGCCCGGGTGGACACCGTCCGCAGCAACGTCGGCGCCGGCGACTCCTCCCTCGCCGGTTTCCTGATCGCCGGCGGCAGCGGCCCGGAGGCCCTCGCCTCCGCCGTCGCCCATGGCGCCGCCGCCGTCCAGCTCCCGGGCAGCGTCATGCCGACCCCCGCCGACGTGGACCCGTCGGCGGTGACCGTCACGGCCGAGATCCCGCTCGACCGCGAACTGACGGAGCCAGTGTCATGATCCCGCTCGCGTTCCGTGACACCCGCCCCGGCTTGCGGCGGCTGGGCGCACGCGCCGCGTCCGCACCCCAGGACGCGCCCACTCGCCTCGCCTCGAAGCGGCGGGGCTCCCCGTTACTCGCCGCTGCCCCCGGGCGGTACCGCCGGCCCACCCGCCGCCGTGCCGCCCCGGGGAGGCGGAGGCTCCCCGGCCCCGCCTCCCGAACGACCCCACCTCCCCACCGCACCCCCGTCCCCACCTCCGCCCACCCCTCTCCCCGGGCGATACGCGTGCATAGGAGCCCGCGATGAGCGACATGATCACCGCGGACCTGGTCGACCTCGACCTGTCCGCCGACACCAAGCAAGCGGCGGCACGCGCCCTCGCCGAGCGCATGGTGGCCCAGAGCCGGGTGACCGACCTGGAGGGCTTCCTCGCCGATGTGGCCGCCCGCGAGGCACAGATGCCGACCGGCCTCGACGGCGGTATCGGCATCCCGCACTGCCGCAGCGCCCACGTCACCGAGCCGACCCTCGCCTTCGGCCGCAGCGCCGCCGGCATCGACTTCGGCGCCGCGGACGGCCCCGCCGACCTGATCTTCCTGATCGCGGCCCCGGCCGGCGCCGACGACGCCCACCTCACGATCCTGTCCTCACTGGCCCGCCAGCTGATGAACGCCGACTTCACCTCGGCACTGCGCGCGGCGACCGACGCGGAGACGGCGGCGGCGCTGATGCGCGGGGACGAGACGCCCAGCACGGCGCGGGCGCCGGAGGCTTCCGCGCCGGGGGCTTCCACGCCGGGCGCGGAGGCCGATGCGGGCGTCGGGGAAGCGGTTCCGGGCACGAACGCCGCGGCAGGCGCTGCAGGCGCCGACGAAGACTCCGCTGCGACGCCGGTGGCGGCCTCCGCCGGCGCCGCAGCGGGCACCACGGCCCCGGCGCCGGGTGCGACCGACGAGCAAGGTTCCACCCCGGCGCCCGGCGCCGGCACCTCCGGCGGACGCCCCTTCCGTATCGTCGCCGTCACCTCCTGCCCGACCGGCATCGCACACACGTACATGGCGGCCGAGTCCCTGGAGAACGCGGGACGCGAGGCAGGCGTCGAACTCGTCGTCGAGACACAGGGCTCGGCCGGTTTCACCCGGCTGGATCCGGCGATGATCGCGGCGGCGGACGCCGTGATCTTCGCGCACGACGTCCCCGTACGCGACAAGGACCGCTTCGCCGGCAAGCCGACCGTCGACGTCGGAGTGAAGGCGGGCATCAACCGCCCCGCGGAACTCATCACGGAAGTGCGCGCGAAGGCGGCGCGCGGTGAGACCAGTGCGCCGGTGTCCGCGTCGGGCGGCACGCCGGTCGAGCGCGCGGGCGACTCCACCGAGGGCTACGGCACCAAGCTCCGCAAGTGGCTGATGAGCGGCGTGAGTTACATGGTTCCGTTCGTCGCCGCAGGCGGCCTCCTCATCGCCCTGGGCTTCGCGATCGGCGGCTACAAGATCAACAAGGCGCCGTCGGTGATGGACCACTTCGTGTGGACCCAGGCCGACAGCTGGGGCGCCCTGCTGTTCCAGATCGGCGTCGTCTCCTTCGGCTTCCTGGTGCCGGTCCTGGCCGGCTACATCGCCTACGGCATGGCCGACCGGCCCGGTCTGGTCCCCGGCTTCGTGGGCGGCGCGATCTCGGTCACCATCAACGCCGGCTTCCTCGGCGGCCTGGTGGCCGGTCTGATCGCCGGTGGCGTGGTGCTGGCCATCCAGAGGGTGCGGATCCCCCCGGCGCTGCGCGGCATCATGCCGGTGGTGGTGATCCCGCTGATCTCCTCGGCGATCGTCGGATTCCTGATGTTCGTCGTGGTCGGCAAGCCCATCGCCACCGCCCAGAAGGGCCTCACCGACTGGCTGAACGGCCTCACCGGCACCAACGCGATCCTGCTCGGCGCCCTGCTCGGCCTGATGATGTGCTTCGACCTGGGCGGCCCGGTCAACAAGGTCGCCTACACCTTCGCCACCGCCGGTATCGCGGTCTCGAGCCCCAGCGAATCGGCGATGAAGATCATGGCCGCGGTGATGGCGGCCGGCATGGTCCCGCCCCTGGCCATGGCCCTCGCCACCACCGTGCGCGGCAGGCTGTTCACCCAGGCCGAGCGCGAGAACGGCAAGGCCGCCTGGGTCCTGGGCGCCTCCTTCATCTCCGAGGGCGCGATCCCGTTCGCGGCGGCCGACCCGCTGCGCGTGATCCCCTCGTCGATGATCGGCGGCGCGCTCACCGGCGCCCTGTCGATGGCCTTCGGCGCCACCCTGCGCGCCCCGCACGGCGGCATCTTCGTGGTCCCGCTGATCGGCAACCCGTTCCTGTACCTGATCGCCATCGCGGCCGGCGTCTGCGCCACCACCGCCCTGGTCGTCCTCCTCAAGGGCATGCGCAAGCAGAACCCGGAGACCACCGCCACCGGCCCCGCCGCGAACGCGGCCACCGCGACGAAGGAGGCCAAGCAGCCCGTGGCGGCCTGACCACCGCGCCCGCCCCCGCCGCGCCTTGTCCCTTTAGTTCGCTGTGAGTTGTTCACGGCACCTGCGAGATACGTCACGGTCCGGGACCAAAGTCCCGGACCGTGGTGTGTACTGGGGCCTATGCCAGAGTATGTCTCGAGTCTCCAGTTGGCGGGTGCGGCCGTCCTCACCCTGGCCGGCGTGGTCTGGGCGATCGTCGTCATACGCCTGCTGCGCCGCTTCCGCGCGGCGGCCCTGCGAGAGCTCCCGGCTGCTCACCTCCCGTTCCTCCCGCCCCAACGGCAGGCCGGTCCCGCTCTGGAGAAGGTGGAACTGACCCCCGCGGAACAGGACGCCTTCGCCGGACTGATACGGCGACTCGGCGATCACTGACCGGACAGCGCCGTCACCTGCCCCGCGGCCCGTGCGCTAGCCCTGCCGCGCCGCGCGCCGCTCCATGGCGTCCCGGGCCGCGTCCTCCGACATGTACACCTCGCACATGTGCCGCCCGTCCGGCGTCGCCGTGTGCTCCACCTCCCACAGGGAGAGCTCGCTGCCGTCCGGCAGCAGGAACGCGTGCTCGTACAGCGCATAGCTCAGTCCCGCGCGGCCGGCCCGCCCGGGGCGCCCGAACGCCTGCGTGATCCCGTGCGCCGTCGCCGTCGCCAGCAGCGCAGCCGTCTGCGCACCGGGCCGGTCCGGATTCTCCGCACGGCGCAGCAGCCGGCGCGCGTGATCCGCCGAGTCGTCTGAGGCGAACACGTGCCGGGGCTCCGGGATCGCCCACAGCCGCATCAGCGCGGGCAGCTCGAACTCCGGCGTGGCCGGCGGCATCCCCAGCCGTGCCGTGGCCGCCCGCAGCTCCTCCTCGTCGACGTACACCTCGCTCTCCGGGGCGCCGCCCGGCGTGGGGTTGTGCACGAGCTCCCACAGCGTGAGCGCGGAGCCGTCGGCGAGCAGCCAGGTGTGCCGGTACGTCTCCCGGTGCAGCCCCGTGCTGTGGTACGCGGAGTGCAGCGAACTGGCGTGCGCCAGCGCGCAGTCGAGCTGCCGTATCACCTCGTCGGGCAGCTCGAAGGAGTTCAGGGCACGGCCGAGGAGTCGCTCGAGATGCTCCTCAGGAGACTCGGGCGACTCGGCTGGTTCGTACGCTGCCGTCTCGTACGGAACGCTCAAGGCATCTCCCGGCGTTGCTGCATGTCACCTTGTGGGTGCATACCGTAGCCCCTCGGTCGGACATCATGTCCGGGAACCGAGAAAACGTACGCCGGGAAAACGCGCGGGCCGCGCGAGAAGTTCCCGCGCGGCCCCATGTGGCGTCAAAACCCGCCGCTCAGGCGGCACTTCCGGCGGTCCAGGCGCTCCACGACATGTTCCAGCCGTTGAGGCCGTTCTCCGGTGCGACCGTGCTGTCGGGGGAGTTCTTCACGATCACGACGTCCCCGAGGAGCGAGTTGTCGAAGAACCACCTGGCCGGCGTGGCGCTCTGCCCGCCCTGGACGTCCGCGAGCCCGACGCAGCCGTGGCTGGTGCCCTCCCGGCCGAAGGGCGGATTGCCCTTGTCGTACCAGTAGTTGCCGTGGATGAAGGTGCCGGAGTCCGTCAGGCGCATCGCGTGCGGCACGTCCGGAATGTTGTACGCGTTGCCGAGGCCCACCGTCCGGCTGTCCATGGGGGTCTGGGTGAACTTCTCGGAGATCACCATCTGACCGTTGTACGTGGTGTGGTCCGGGCTGCCGGTGGAGATCGGAATCGTCTTGACCGTCCTGCCGTCCCGCACCACGGTCATGGTCTGCGTGTTGGCGTCGACCGTGGAGACCTGCGACCGCCCGATGGTGAAGGAGACGGTCTTCTTCTGCACCCCGTAGACGCCCTCCGCGCCCCGGACCCCGTCCAGCGAGATCTTCATCGTGACCCTGGAGCCGGCCTTCCAGTACTCCTGCGGCCGGAAGTCCAGCCGCCGGTCCCCGAACCAGTGCCCGACCACCTGCTGACCGCTGCTGGAGTCGACCGTGATGTGCGACTGCACGGCCTTCTTGTCGGTGATCGACTTGTCGAACGTGAACGACACGGGCATGCCCACCCCGACCGTGGTGCCGTTGTCCGGGGTGTAGGTGCCGACGAAGCTGTTCGCCGTCGTGACGGTGGTGAAGATGGACTTGGTCGCCGTGGTGCGCCCGCCGGCGCCCTTCGCGGTCGCGTCTATCTCGTACTTCGTCCCGCGCTCCAGTTGCTGCTTCGGCTTCCAGCTGCTGCCGTCCGGCGCTGTCACCCCGGCCACGACCTGTCCCGTCCCGGCCACGGTCATCTTCACGCCGGTCAGCCTGCCGCCGCTGACCGTCACGCCGGTCGCGTTGACGGACGCCCCGGTCGAACCGTCCTTGGCCGAGATCACGATCTGCGCCGGCGACGTACTGGGGGAGTTCTTGCCGCCCTTGCCGTCGTCGGTGGCGCTCGCGTCGCCACCACAAGCGGTCAGGGTGAGGCTGCCGACCATCAGGGCGGCACAGGCCCCCAGTACGCGCCGCGCTGCAATGTCCGGCGATGTCACGGGCTGCTCCAGGTTCGTGTGATGTGCGTGATCCGTTCCAGTGCGTGGGGAAAGAGGGCGCCGGCGCCCGGAAGGGTTCCCCCCGTTTGCCACGAACGCGATCACGTGACAGAACCGCGACATTTCAACCCCGACGGGGTGGCCCCTCCCGCCCCCGCCCCTCCCCCCCGGCCCCTCCCCCCACCCCACCCCTACCGCGCCCCGTACAACTCCCCGTACGACGGCCACACTCCACCGGGCCCGTCGACCGACTCGGCGGCGCGCACACCCCGCACGATCGCGCGCGTCACGGCATCCGCACCGGCGGCGAGGATCTCGTTGAGCTCCAGCGGATGCCCGGCGAGCGCGCGTGCCCCGGTCGCGAGCGCGAACACCGTGTCGCCGTCGTTCATGAGGTGCACCGGCCGTACGGCGCGCGCGATACCGTCGTGCGCCGTGCCCGCCAGCTTCTGCGCCTGCGCCTTGGAGAGGTTCGCGTCGGTCGCGACCACCGCCAGCGTCGTGTTGAGCGGGGGCGGCGCATGCGTGGCCGCGGTTTCGGCGAGGCGCCGGCGCGCGGCCTCGTGCACGCGCTCCTCGGGATACTCCACCCGTCCCTGGCACAACTCCCCGTACAACGCCCCCGTCCCGGGCTCGATCACCGACCCCGCGGCGTTCACGACCACCAGCGCGGCCACGGTGATCCCCGAGTCGAGCACCGTGCTCGCGGTGCCCACGCCGCCCTTGACCGGCCCCGCCACGGCGCCCGTCCCGGCCCCGACGCAGCCCTCCGCCACCCGGGCGCCCGGCGTACTCGCCGCCGCGGCTTCCACCGCCGCGCGTCCTGTCGCCGCGTCCGGCCGGGCGCGGAAGTCGCCTCCGCGTCCCAGGTCGAAGACGCACGCGGCGGGCACGACCGGGACGACGTGCGCCGGGGCCGGCCCCACCCGCACCCCGCGCCGCCGCTCCTCCAGCCAGGCCATCACGCCCGACGCCGCGTCGAGCCCGTACGCGCTGCCACCGGTCAGCACCACCGCGTCGACCCGCTGGACCACGTTGCGCGGGTCGAGCGCGTCGGTCTCCCTGGTACCGGGGCCGCCGCCGCGCACGTCCACGGCGACGACCGCGCCGCCCTCCGGAGCGAGCACGACCGTGGTACCGCTGAGCCAGCCGTCCCCGCTGCGGGCGGCGTGCCCCACCCGCACCCCGGCGACATCCGTGATTGCGTCAACTGTCATGGCGGCCAGTCTCGCCGGTCCAGGCGTCCTCGAGGACTCAGCCGGCCGCGGCGGTGGCGCCTGCCGCACGCTCCCGGCGGACCATGCGCGCCGTCAGCGTCACCCCGGCCGCGATCGCTGCCGAGCACACCAGTCCCGCAGCGAGCACCGCCCAGTCGCCGAGGAAGGTGCAGCAGATCACCAGCAGCGCCGTGACCGGCAGCACCAGTTGCTGGGCGATGCCGACCTTGAAGTGCCGCGAGTGGAGCGCCCAGACGGTGAGCAGATACAGCGCCGTGGGCAGCGTCACGGCTGCGGACGCGGACAACGTGGGGATGTGGGTCCTGCCGACCGCGTGCTCCACGGTCACCTCCAGGCCGGCGCCGATCGCCGCGGCGGAGGAGAAGATCAGGTAGTGGCCGTAACCCCACAGGAACGCCTGACCGTTGGTGCGCAGGTGGCCGTGGATGGGGACCACGAAGTAGATCCACCACGCGGAGAAGACGATCAGGAGCCCGCCCGCCGCGATCGGCAGCAGCTCGCCCAGTGCGTTGTGCTCGTCGAAGGCTCCCTTGACGGCGACGGTCGCCGCGGCGACCGTCTCGCCCAGCACGATGATGGTGAACAGGCCGTACCGCTCGGCGATGTGATGCGGATGCCAGGAGGTCGCGTAGTCCTTCTCGGCGAACAGCGGCACGCACATCTCGGCGATCGCCATCACCAGGAACACCCAGGGCCGCGCGGGGCCGGGCAGCAGCAACAGTCCGAGCCAGCCGACCTGGCACAGGAGCACGCCGTACGCGTACCGCAACGCCACGGTTCTCTCGGCGCCCTCGGCCGATCTCGCGGCTCTCAGCCACTGTGTGGCCATCGCCAGCCGCATGATCACATAGCCGAGCCAGACCAGCAGGTAGTCGTGCTGCTGGAAGGCCCGGGAGATGCCGGCGGCCAGCACCAGGACGCCGGCGATCTGCACCAGGGTGACGACCCGGTACAGCGCGTCGTCGTTGTCGTACGCCGAGGCGAACCAGGTGAAGTTCATCCAGGCCCACCAGATGGCGAAGAACTGCATCGCGTAGTTGAGGATTCCGTCGCCCGCGTGCCCCGCTGCGACGGCGTGCACCAGTTGCCCGCCCGCCTGCGCGATCGCCACGACGAAGCACAGGTCGAAGAAGAGCTCCAGCGGCGAGGAGACCCGGTGCGCCTCGTCGCGCCCGCGCGCGACGAGCCGTCGCAGCGGTCCGGAGGAGTGGGGTGGGCCCGAGGAAGCGGGAGCCGGAGCGGAACTCGACGTCATGCCTCTCAGCACACCAGAAAAGCCGCTGGAAGGCCGTGCAAAGGCACTGGCAGACAGCGAACGCACGCACAGGCGGCTCGCCCAGCGGGGGCGCCGGACGCGCGTGGGCGCTTGCACCGGAGCCGTACCCTTGAGGCATGCGCACCGCCCCCGAATCCGAGCCCCGTGACCCGAAGCCCGCGCTGGTCTTCGACGACCCGCTGGACCAGCAGTCCTCGGACGACACCGACCGCGGGTGGGGCGAGCGCACGGACGGTGACAGCGTCGCCGACCTGAAGCGTTTCCTCGACGAGAAGCCGCCCCACCACCTCTGAGCCGTCCGCAGCGGCGCCGCTAGCGCTCGTCGTGTCCCGATCCACGCTGCGCGACCAGCGCGTCGCGGATCTCCTTGAGCACCTCCAGCTCGGTCACCTCGATGACCTCCCTGGTGCCCTCCCGCGCCGCCTTGCGGGCCGACTGCCGCGCCAGGTACTTCGCCATCGGCAGGACCATCAGGAAGTACACGACCGCCGCGGTGATCAGGAAGTTCAGCGTGGAGCCGAGGACGGAGCCCCACATCAGCCGGATGCCCTGCGTCCCATGGCAGGAGTTCAGGCACGAGCTGTAGTTGTCCAGGTTCTGCGTGCCGATCGCACCCACAACCGGGTTGATGACCCCCTTGACCACCGAGTTCACGATGTTCGTGAAGGCCGCGCCGATGACCACCGCGACTGCCAGATCGACGACGTTGCCGCGCATCAGGAAGGCCTTGAAGCCGTGCCAGACGCTCGGTTCCTTCTTCTCGCTCACCTCGGGGACTCTCCTCGCATGCACAGGGTGTGGAAGGAAACGCTCCGCAACCTACGACACGGTCCCGCCATCGTGTCCAGTCCCGTCGGTCGATCGAGCGACTTGACGGCAGGCCGCGGAGAAAGCCTCCGAGCCGGTTCAGCACAGGGTCACCGCCAGGCGCGCCGTGGCGCTCGCGCCGACGAGGCGCGCCGCCGTGCCACGCGGCACCGACAGCACGACCAGCGCCCCGCTCCCGGCCCCGTCGTCCAGCGGCTCGGGAACCTCGGTCACCCGGACGCCGCGCGCGAGCACCCGTGCGACGCCTCCGGCCGACGGATCACCGGCGGCGATGACGTCGACGCGGTCGCCGGGCCGTAGCAGCCGGACGGTGGCCGCGTCGGCGATCCGTACCGGCGCCGTCACCACGTCCACCGCCGCGGGCCGGCGTGCGGGCACCGTGACCGGGTGGTTCCGGGCCTGTTCCGCACGATGCGGTGCGGCTCCCGTGCGCGGCCCGGCGGCGACGAGCGCGGCCGCGGTCACCGCGAGGCCGGCCGCGACGGCCCGCCTGCGGTGCCGTACCAGCCGCTGCAGCTGATACCGCCCGCCGCGCACCCGCACCGGCGGGAACTGCGGGACCTCACAGGTCGCCGGGGCGTCCGTGCCGAGCGGACGCGGGAGCCGGAGGGGCGGCGGGGAAGAGGGCGAGGAGGGATGGGGCGAGGGATTCGGGGACGACGAGGACCAAGGCACGGGGATCACCGCCTGCGACGAGGAATTCGGCTTGCGAGGCCACGATGAACCCTGGCGCCGAATCCCGCCGGAGCCGGTGGATCACGAACGGATTGTGGACAACTCGGCCACCCGAAGGGGGAATTCCACTCGACTGTCCACAGGCCGCCGACCGTCCCCGGACCGTCGATCGTCCCCAGACCGTCGATCATCCCCACGCTGTCGACCGCCCCCGGGCCGCCGACCTTCCACAGCCCCTGATGGCTACGGCAGCGCGAAGCCCGGATCCATGCCGCCCAGCGCGTTCACGCACAGACAGTCCCGTGCCCCGCTCTCGGGCAGTGCCGCCACCGCGTCGAACAGCACGCCGCGCAGCCGGTCCACATTGGCCGCGAACACCCGGAGCACGTCCTCGTGCGAGACGCCCTCACCGGTCTCGGCGCCGGCGTCGAGGTCGGTGACCAGGGTCAGGGACGTGTAGCACAGCTGAAGTTCCCGGGCGAGCGCCGCTTCCGGGTGGCCGGTCATGCCCACGACCGACCAGCCCTGCGCCCGGTGCCACAACGATTCGGCACGCGTCGAGAAGCGCGGCCCCTCGACCACGACCAGCGTTCCGCCGTCCACCGGCTCCCAGTCCCGCCCCCGGGCGGCCTTCAGGGCGGCAGCCCGTCCGGCGGGGCAGTAGGGGTCGGCCATGGAGACGTGCACGACGTTCGGCACGGTGCCGTCGGGCAGCGGCAGCCCGTCGAAGTACGTCTGCACCCGGGACTTCGTACGGTCCACGAACTGGTCCGGCACGAGCAGGGTGCCGGGGCCGTACTCGGGCTGCAGCCCGCCCACCGCGCACGGGCCGAGGACCTGCCGGACGCCGACCGAGCGCAGTGCCCAGAGATTGGCGCGGTAGTTGATGCGATGCGGCGGCAGGTGGTGGCCGCGGCCGTGCCGGGGCAGGAAGGCGACCCGTCGGCCGGCGATCTCACCGAGGAAGAGAGAGTCACTGGGCGGCCCGTAGGGGGTCTCCACCTGGACCTCGGTCACGTCGTCGAGGAACGAGTAGAAGCCCGAGCCACCGATCACGCCGATCTCTGCGTTCGCCATGACCAGCACACTAGCGGGCGGTGAAACCGTGGGGGAGCGGTGCCGGGAAGCCGTGGGGCGAGCGCGGCCGGAAGCGCCGAAGACCCTGCCGTCGTGCGACGGCAGGGCCGGGGGAGGAAGAGGTCAGGCCGCGGAGCTGCTGGTGGAGCTCGACGAGGACGACTTCGAGTCGGACGAGGACGAGGACGAGGGCTTCGAGTCGGCCGACGACGTGCTCGACGACTTCGACGCAGGGCTGCTGCTCGACGTGGAGCCGCGGGAGTCGTTGCGGTAGAAGCCGGAGCCCTTGAAGACGATGCCGACCGCGGAGAACACCTTCTTCAGGCGGCCACCGCAGCTGGGGCACTCGGTCAAGGCGTCGTCGCTGAACTTCTGCACCGCCTCGAGGCCCTCGCCGCACTCGGTGCACTGGTACTGGTAGGTCGGCACTGTCTTCCTCCTGGCACTCTCACTCAATGAGTGCTAACGACGGTCCATAGTGACGCATTCCCGGGGATCAGTCCACCGTCACCGGCACGCGGTGACCGACGCCACGTGCGACGGTGCGGTTCTGTGGCCGCGCGACGAGCCGCGACCGCAGCGCCAGCAGGGTCACCAGTGCGAGCACCGTGCCGCCCATCGGCACCAGGAATCCCGCGCCGTCCCACAGCCGGTCCTCCAGCTGTCCGGCGACCGTGACGGCGGCCGCCTGCCCGAGCGCGACCGCGCCGGTCAGCCAGGTGAAGGCCTCCGTGCGGGCGGCGGCCGGGACCAGGCCCTCGACCAGCGTGTAGCCGGTGATCAGTGCCGGTGCGATGCACATGCCGACCAGCAGGCCGAGCCCGGCGAGCAGCAGCACGGAGTGCGCCGTCCACAGGGCGGACGCGACGATCGCGAGCGCCGTGTAGCCGACGACCAGGCGGTGCTGGGGGGCGGTCTTCCAGGCGATCGCGCCGCAGACGATGCCGGACAGCATGTTGCCGGCGGCGAAGACGCCGTAGAGGACGCCGTTCAGGCCGGGCTCGCCGATCGACTGGGTGAACGCGGCGAGCGCCACCTGCATGCCGCCGAAGACGGACCCGATGCCCAGGAAGGTCACGACCAGCACGCGCACGCCCGGCACGCGCAGCGCGGAGGCGTGCTGCACGCGCGCGTGCCCGCTCTCCCCGGTCACCGGCGGCTGCGTGCCCTTCTGCGCGGCGAACAGCAGACCGCCGACGAGGGTCAGCGCGCCCTCCGTGAGCAGGCCGGCCGCCGGTGTCACCCCGGTGCACAGCGCCGTCGCCAGCAGCGGACCGAAGACGAAGGTCAGCTCGTCCGTGACCGACTCGAACGCCGCAGCGGTGCTCATCAGGGGCGAACCCTGCAGCTTCACGCCCCAGCGCGCACGCACCATGGGGCCGATCTGCGGTACCGAGGCGCCGGTCGGGACGGCCGCCAGGAACAGCGCCCACAGGGGCGCGTGCGCCAGTGCGAGCGCCGTCAGCGTCAGTCCGGACAGTGTGTGCACCAGCACGCCGGGGATCAGCACGGCGCGCTGGCCGTGGCGGTCGGCGAGGCGCCCGCTGTACGGCGCGAACAGGGCCATGGACACACCGGTGGCGGCCGCGGCGGCGCCGGCGGCGCCGTAGGAGCCGGTGGTGTGCTGCACGAGCAGCACGATGGAGATGGTGAGCATCGCGAACGGCTGGCGCGCCGCGAAGCCCGGGAGCAGGAAGGTCCAGGTGCCGCGGGTGCGCAGCAGCTGTCCGTATCCCGGTCGGGACGAGGCCGGCGAGGTCTTCTCCGGTTCGGAGGTGGTGACCGTGGATCCCACGGCCCGTGCCTTTCTGCCGCCTGGTAGCGCGGGCCTCGTGCGGCCCGGGTGCCGAGAGCTGTCCTCTTGCGCGGACTGCGGTAGATACCGGCGCCCACTGAGGGTGGGGGGCGACACGGCCGCCGTGCGGTCGCGCCAGCTCTGCGTCAGGCAGAGTTGGTTCGATCAGGGTGCGCCTTTATGGTACAGGGATCAGTCGCCGTTACGGCTGTGAAAACGAGCACCATGGACGAGGCCACCTGGGATTTCATGGGGTGTTCACTGTGCGGAATGCGCCGTCAATGCGCGCTGCCCGCCCCGTTCGTGCCGAGCCAGCCGGCCAGCTTGCCGCCGTGCGCGACCGCGCGCAGACGTCGCTCCGCCGCGTCGCGGACCGGGTCGATGGCGACGACCAGCAACTCGTCGCCCCGGCGCAGCACTGTCGTGGGCAGCGGAACAAACGATTTTGCTTCGCGGACGACGAGGGTGACCGCGGCCCCGGGAGGCAGGCGCAGCTCGTTGACCTCCACGCCGTGCATCCGGGAGCCCTCGGGGATCGTGACGGACAGCAGGTGTCCGCGCAGCCGCTCCAAGGGCGCCGACTCGATGCCGAGGTCGGAGGCCTCGCCCGCCTCGCCCAGCCGCAGCGTGCGCGCCAGCCAGGGCAGCGTCGGCCCCTGGACGAGGGTGTAGACCACGACCAGCACGAAGACGATGTTGAAGATGCGGCGGCTGCCGGGGACGCCGTTCACCATCGGGATCGTCGCCAGGATGATGGGCACGGCGCCGCGCAGCCCCGCCCATGACATCAGCGTCTGCTCCTGCCACGGCACGCGGAACGGCGCCAGGCTGAGCACCACGCTCAACGGGCGGGCCACCATGGTCAGGACCAGCCCGATGAGCAGGGCGGGCCAGACGTCGTCGCCCAGCTCGTGCGGGGTGACCAGCAGGCCGAGCAGGACGAACATGCCGATCTGGGCGATCCAGCCGAGCCCCTCGGCGAAGCCGCGCGTGGCCGGCCAGTGGGGGAGCTTGGCGTTGCCGAGCAGCATCGAGGCCAGATAGACGGCCAGGAAGCCGCTGCCGTGCGCCAGGGCGCCGGCGGCGTACGCCGTCACGGCGATCGCCATGACCGCGATGGGGTAGAGGCCGGAGGCCGGCAGGGCCACGTGCTTGAGCCCCCAGGAGCCGAACCAGCCCACCGCGAGCCCTATGGCCGCGCCGATGGCCAGTTCCAGGGCGATCTCGCTCAGCAGGACGTACCAGTGCTCGACCGGGCCGGCCGTGGAGAAGGCGATGACCAGGATCACCACCGGGGCGTCGTTGAAGCCGGACTCCGCCTCCAGCGTGCCCGTCACGCGCGCGGGGAGGGGAACCCTGCGCAGCACCGAGAAGACCGCCGCCGCGTCCGTCGACGACACCACCGCGCCGATGATGAGCGCCTGCCGCCACTCCAGCCCGACCAGGAAGTGCGCTCCCGCCGCGGTGACACCGACGCTGACGGCGACGCCGAAGGTCGCCAGGACGGAGGCGGACGACAGGACCGGCCTGATCTCCTTCCACTTCGTGCCGAGACCGCCCTCGGCGAGGATCACGACCAGGGCGGCGTACCCCATGACCTGGGTGACCGCGGCACTGTTGAAGTGGATCTCCCCGATGCCGTCCTGGCCCATGAGGACGCCGATCCCCAGGTAGACGAGCAGGCTGGGGAGCCCGCTGCGGGAGGAGATCCGCACGGCCGCGACGGCGACGAGCAGCACCAGGGAGCAGACGAGCAGGAGCTGGTTGAGGTGGTGAACAGTCAGCGGCGGTTCCCTTCCTTGGCCCGCGCGCGGGGCGCGAGCTCACGTACACAAGATCCGAGGCTGCGGCGCGCCGCACCCAAGTACTTCGTTACCTTACCTAAGTCTTGACGCTTTCTTGACGCTGGTCGGGGCAAGATCGAACGCTCGTACGTGCTGGATCTCGACTCCGCGTCAAGCGGGACAGGGCCCTGCGCCTATGGTTGCTCCAGCGCTCATTCAAAGTCACAGCCCGACCTGCCGCTCGCGTTAGGACAGCAAGGACAGCGATGCCCCCCAACACCACCGCCACAACGGGTGACACCGCCACCACCGGTGCCGCGCCCGCCAAGTCCGGCAGGAAGAAGGGGCGCAAAGCCCGACTGATGGTGCTGGTCCTGGTACTGGCCATCATCGGAGGCATCGCCTACGGCGCGTACTGGTCGATCAGTACCGTCCGCGCCTCCTTCCCGCAGACCAAGGGCACGATCACGCTCCAGGGCCTGTCCGGGCCGGTCGACGTCAAGCGGGACGGCAACGGCATCCCGCAGATCTACGCGTCCTCCGACGAGGACCTGTTCATGGCGCAGGGCTACGTCCAGGCGCAGGACCGGTTCTGGGAGATGGACGTGCGCCGGCACATGACCTCCGGGCGCCTGTCCGAGATGTTCGGCAAGAGCCAGGTCAAGAACGACGAGTTCCTGCGCACCCTCGGCTGGGACCGGATCGCCAAGCAGGAGTACGACACCAAGCTGTCGGCCGCCACGAAGAAGTACCTCCAGGCGTACGCGAAGGGCGTCAACGCCTATCTCCAGGGCAAGGACGGCAAGGACATCTCCCTGGAGTACGCCGCCCTGGGCTTCACCAACGACTACAAGCCGGCGCAGTGGACCCCGGTCGACTCCGTCTCCTGGCTGAAGGCGATGGCCTGGGACCTGCGCGGCAACATGCAGGACGAGATCGACCGCGCCCTGATGACCAGCCGGCTCGGCCCGCAGCAGATCCAGGACCTCTACCCGGAGTACCCGTACGGCCGCAACAAGCCGATCGTGCAGGAGGGTCAGTACAACGAGCTGACCAAGTCCTTCCAGCAGAGCGGCGCCACGGGCACCTCCACGACCACTGGTACGACGCGCACGTCCGGCACGACCGGGGGCACCACGGGCGCCTCCGCGGGCACGACGGGCACGACCGGTTCCTCCACCTCGGCCACGAGCGGTTCGTCGCTCACAAGTCAGCTGGGGGGCCTCTACAACGTCCTGGACAACGTCCCCCCCGCCGTCGGCGTGAACGGCCAGGGCATCGGCTCCAACTCCTGGGTCGTCTCCGGGAAGTACACCATCACCGGCAAGCCGCTGCTCGCCAACGACCCGCACCTGTCGGCCTCGCTGCCCTCCGTCTGGTACCAGATGGGCCTGCACTGCCGCGCCGTCTCCAGCACGTGCCAGTACGACGTGACCGGCTACACCTTTGCCGGCATGCCCGGTGTGGTCATCGGCCACAACGCCGACATCGCCTGGGGCATGACCAACTCCGGGGTCGACGTCACCGACCTCTACCTGGAGAAGGTCAGCGCGAACGGCTACCTGTACGACGGCAAGATCCGGCCCTTCAGGACCCGCGAGGAGACCATCAAGGTCGCCGGCGGCTCCTCCAAGACGATCGTCGTGCGCCAGACCCAGGACGGGATGCCGCTGCTGTCCGACCGTGACGACGAACTCGTCCAGGTCGGCAAGCGGGCCACGGTCAACACCGCCGCCCCCGACCGCGGCGACGGCTACGGCATCGCCCTCAGGTGGACCGCGCTCGACCCGGGCACCTCCATGGACGCCGTGTTCGCCCTCGACAAGGCGGCGGACTGGAGCGGGTTCCGCCAGGCGGCCGCCCTGTTCGACGTGCCCTCGCAGAACCTGATCTACGCCGACACCGACGGCCACATCGGCTACACGCTGCCCGGAAAGATCCCCACGCGCTCCTCGGTGGACGACGGCTCCATCCCGGCCCCGGGCTGGGACTCGAAGTACCACTGGACCGGCTTCATCAAGCAGAGCGAGCTGCCCTACGAGTACAACCCCAAGCGCGGCTACATCGTCACCGCCAACCAGGCCGTGGTCGACAAGGACAAGTACCCGTACACCCTCACCACCGACTGGGGCTACGGCACCCGCAGCCAGCGCATCACCGACCTGATCGAGTCGAAGATCAAGGACGGCGGCAAGATCTCGACCGACGACATGCGGCAGATGCAGCTGGACAACAGCAGCGAGATCGCCAAGCTCCTGGTGCCCAGGCTGCTGAAGATCAACCTCGACGACAAGAACGTGCGCGACGCGCAGAAGCTGCTGGAGGGCTGGGACTACACCCAGGAGTCCGACTCCGCGGCGGCGGCCTACTTCAACGCGGTCTGGCGCAACATCCTCAAGCTCGCCTTCGGCAACAAGCTGCCCAAGGAACTGCGCGTCCAGGGACAGTGCCTGTGGGTCGACAAGATCGACAGCACCGGCCCGGTCGACGACGACAGCAAGGTGCGCGAGTGCGGCGAGCGCGACACCGACCAGGCGCAGCCGGACGGCGGCGACCGCTGGTTCGAGGTCGTGCGCACCCTGATGGACAAGCCGGACAGCGACTGGTGGAAGACCCCCAGGTCGGGCACCCGCCCCGCGGCGACCGACATGGACCAGCTCTTCGCCCGGGCCATGATCGACGCCCGCTGGGAGCTCACCGCCAAGCTCGGCAAGGACATCGACACCTGGAGCTGGGGCCGGCTGCACCGCCTGTTCCTGAAGAACCAGACGCTCGGCACCGACGGCCCCCAGGCGCTGCAGTACATCCTCAACCGCGGCCCCTGGAAGCTCAGCGGCGGCGAGGCCACGGTGAACGCGACCGGCTGGAACGCCGCCGGCGGCTACGGCGTGGTCTGGGTGCCGTCCATGCGGATGGTCGTCAACCTCGCCGACTTCGACAAGTCCAGGTGGATCAACCTGACCGGAGCCTCCGGGCACGCCTTCAGCGCGCACTACACGGACCAGACGAGTCTGTGGGCCAAGGGCGAGCTGCTGCCCTGGTCGTTCTCCTCCGGCGCGGTCGACAAGAGCACGAGCGACACACTCGTGCTCAAGCCCTGACCGGCTGACGGCACGGAAAGACGGCACGGAAACGGCCCCCCACGCGCGCGTGGAGGGCCGTTTTCCGTACGGCGGCGGGGCGCCGGGTCAGGCGCCCGGGAAGCGGCGCACGCCGGACGGTGTCACCACGGCGTGCACGGGCTTGTCGTGTTCCTCCGCCGGGACCCGCGCGACGACTTCCGTGTCGTAGAGCAGCACCACGAGCCGTGGGCGTGCGCCCGCGCGCTCCAGACGGGCCAGCACCCGGTCGTACGACCCTCCGCCGCGCCCCAGGCGCATCCCGCGCGCGTCGACCGCGAGCCCGGGCAGCAGGACGACGTCCGCGGCCGTCACGGCGTCCGGACCGAGGCGCGCGCCGGAGGGTTCGAAAAGCGCCATTTTCCCGCCGTGTTGGACCCGCGCGAGGGAGTCGGGGCCGGCGTACTCACCCCAGTCGAGGTCGTTGTCGGGCAGCAGCGCGGGCAGCAGCACCCGCACTCCCCGCGCGCGCAACGCGTCCAGGAGCGCGGGGGTGCCGGGCTCGCTCCCCACGGATACGTACGCCGCCACCGTGCGCGCATGTGCCAGCTCAGGAAGTTCCAGGGCGTGCTCCGCCAGCGCGCGGCCGGTCTCGTCGACGTCGTCGTCCGTCAACCTGTTCCTCACCGAGAGGAGCTCCCGCCGCAACATTCGCTTGTCAGGCTCGCTCGTGCGTCCGTCGTGTTCCACGGGTCGTTCTCGCACCCTTCTTGAATGCAGTCATAAAGGGTCAACCAACCGGAGCCACAGTTTCTGCACAAAGGCACCGGATATGGTTGCGGGCATGACTCAGTCGCACCCCAGGATCAGCAAGGCTGTCATTCCCGCGGCGGGCCTCGGCACCCGGTTCCTGCCGGCCACCAAAGCCACTCCCAAGGAGATGCTGCCGGTCGTCGACAAGCCGGCGATCCAGTACGTGGTCGAGGAAGCCGTGTCGGCGGGGCTCGACGACGTCCTCATGGTCACCGGGCGCAACAAGCGTCCCCTCGAGGACCACTTCGACCGCAACTACGAGCTGGAGTCGGCGCTCGAGAAGAAGGGCGACGCCGAACGGCTGGCGAAGGTGCGGGAGTCCAGCGACCTGGCGACGATGCACTACGTGCGCCAGGGCGATCCCAGGGGCCTCGGTCACGCGGTGCTGTGCGCCGCCCCGCACGTCGGCCACGAGCCCTTCGCGGTGCTCCTGGGCGACGACCTGATCGACCCGCGCGACCCGCTCCTGCAGCGCATGATCGAGGTCCAGGAGCAGCACGGCGGCAGTGTGGTCGCGCTCATGGAGGTCGCGCCCGAGCAGATCCACCTCTACGGCTGCGCGGCCGTGGAGCCCACCGCCGACGGCGACGTCGTCCGGGTGACCGGTCTGGTCGAGAAGCCGGACGCGGCGGACGCCCCCTCGAGCTACGCGGTCATCGGCCGTTACGTCCTCGACCCCCACATCTTCGACATACTCCGCAAGACCGAGCCGGGCCGTGGCGGCGAGATCCAGCTCACCGACGCCCTCCAGCAACTCGCCGAGGACGAGAAGGTGGGCGGGCCGGTGCACGGCGTCGTCTTCAAGGGGCGCCGCTATGACACCGGTGACCGTGGCGACTATCTGCGTGCCATTGTCAGACTCGCATGCGAACGTGAAGACCTGGGCCCGGACTTCCGGGCCTGGCTTCGCAGTTACGTAGCCGAGGAGATGCAGCAATCTTGAGCAGCGCCGCGACCCGCCCCGCCGGCCCGGACGACCTGTGGTCGGTGGACGAGCACCTGGAGGACGTTCTCTCGACCGTCCGCCCCCTCGAACCCATCGAGCTGCAACTGCTCGACGCCCAGGGCTGCGTCCTGGTCGACGACGTGACGGTGGCGGTGTCCCTGCCTCCGTTCGACAACAGCTCCATGGACGGGTACGCGGTGCGGGTCGCGGACGTGGCGGGCGCCAGCGAGGAGTTCCCGGCCGCCCTCGAGGTCGTCGGTGATGTCGCGGCGGGCGCGGCCGACCCGGTCCGGGTCGGCCCCGGCCAGGCCGCCCGCATCATGACCGGCGCCCCGCTGCCGCCCGGTGCGGAGGCCGTCGTACCGGTGGAGTGGACCGACGGCGGACTCGGCGAGGGCCCCGTGAGCGGGATGCGGGCGCGCAGCCTGGCCCCCGAGGGCGCCGCGGGGCAGGTGCGGGTGCACCGCCCCGTCGAGGCACGCGCGCATGTGCGCGCCCAGGGCAGTGACGTGAAGGCCGGCGACCGCGCCCTGGAGGCCGGGACGATCCTCGGCCCGCCCCAGATCGCGCTGCTGGCCGCGATCGGCCGCGGCACGGTACGTGTCCGCCCGCGCCCGCGCGTGGTCGTCCTGTCCACCGGCAGCGAACTCGTCCAGCCCGGCGAGGAACTGCGCCGCGGCCAGATCTACGACTCCAACAGCTTCGCCCTCACCGCCGCCGCGCGGGACGCCGGTGCCATCGCCTACCGGGTGGGCGCCGTCGCCGACGACGCCGAGACCCTGCGCTCCACCATCGAGGACCAGCTCGTCCGCGCCGACCTGCTGGTGACCACGGGCGGGGTGAGCGTCGGGGCGTACGACGTCGTCAAGGAGGCGCTGTCGCACGTCGGTGACGCGGACGAGGCGGGCAGCGGGGTGGAGTTCCGCAAGCTCGCCATGCAGCCCGGCAAGCCCCAGGGTTTCGGCTCCATCGGCCCCGACCACACGCCGCTGCTGGCCCTGCCGGGCAACCCCGTGTCGTCGTACGTCTCCTTCGAGCTGTTCGTCCGCCCGGCCATCCGCGCCCTGATGGGCCTCACGGACGTGCACCGGCCCCGCGTCCGGGCCACCCTGAAGACCGACAAGGCGCTGCGCTCGCCCAAGGGGCGCCGGCAGTTCCTGCGCGGTGCGTACGCAGACGGCGAGGTGACCCCGGTGGGCGGCGCCGGCTCGCACCTGATCGCGGCGCTGGCGCACGCCGACGCGCTGATCGTCGTCCCCGAGGACGTGGAGTCCGTCGAGGAAGGCGCCGAGGTGGAGGTGGTCCTGCTCGGCTGAGCCTTCCTGGTTGGGGGTACCGTGTCGCGCACAACAGGCCTGCCCACCGCACTGTGACGGGCCCGGACCAGGAGCGGCACACAGCATGACTGAGTCTTTCCGGGGGGAGACCCCCGGCCCCCCTGCGCAGGACGGACTGACGCACATCGACGACTCGGGCGCGGCCCGCATGGTCGACGTGTCCGGGAAGGACGTGACCGCGCGCACCGCCCGCGCCGGCGGCCGTGTCCTCGTCTCGCCCCGCGTGGTCGAGCTGCTGCGCGGCGAGGGGGTGCCCAAGGGGGACGCCCTCGCCACCGCGCGGATCGCCGGGATCATGGGCGCCAAGCGCACCCCGGACCTCATCCCGCTGTGTCACCCGTTGTCGGTGTCGGGTGTGAAACTGGACCTGTCGGTCGCGGACGACGCCGTGGAGATCCAGGCCACCGTGAAGACGACGGACCGTACGGGCGTCGAGATGGAGGCCCTCACCGCCGTGACGGTCGCCGCGCTCACCGTGATCGACATGGTCAAGGCGGTCGACAAGGGAGCGGTCATCACGGACGTGCGGGTGGAGGAGAAGACGGGCGGCAAGTCGGGCGACTGGAGCAGGGCATGACCTACCGCGCTCTGGTGGTCACCGCCTCCAACAGGGCCGCCGCGGGCGTCTACGAGGACAAGGGCGGCCCCTTGGTGGCCGACGGCCTGAAGAGCCTCGGTTTCGACGTCGACGGCCCTCGGGTCGTCCCCGACGGGCACCCCGTGGAGGCGGCGCTGCGTGCGGGGGCCGACGCCGGCTACGACGTCATCGTCACCACCGGCGGCACCGGGATCTCGCCCACCGACCGCACGCCCGAGGCGACCCGTGCGGTGATCGACCACGAGGTGCCGGGCATCGCGGAGGCCATCCGGGCCTACGGGCGGCAGAAGGTACCCACCGCGGCGCTCTCCCGGGGCCTGGCCGGGGTCGTGCGGCGGACCCTGATCGTCAACCTGCCGGGCTCCACGGGCGGGGTGAAGGACGGCCTCGCCGTGCTGGAGCCCCTGCTGACCCACGCCGTCGACCAGATCCGCGGCGGCGACCACCCCAGACCCAGCAGCGGGGGTGCGAGCTGAACAGCCCTTCCTGGCCCGTCGTGCTGGCGGACGGCGATGTCGTCCTCCGGCCGATACGGCTGCGCGACCAGCGGGCCTGGCGCGAGGTGAACCGGCGCAACCGGGACTGGCTGCGCCCGTGGGAGGCGACCATTCCGCCGCCCACGCCGAGCGGCCCGATCGCGCACCGGCCGACCTACCGCCAGATGGTCCGGCACCTGCGTTCCGAGGCCAATGCGGGCCGGATGCTGCCGTTCGTCATCGAGTACCAGGGACGGCTCGTCGGGCAGCTGACCGTCGCCGGGATCACCTGGGGATCGATGTGCTCGGGGCACGTCGGTTACTGGGTGGACGAGGCGGTGGCCGGGCGCGGTGTGATGCCGACGGCCGTCGCGCTGGTGGTGGACCACTGTTTCCGCGCCGTCGGACTGCACCGCATCGAGGTCTGCATTCGGCCCGAGAACCGGCCCAGTCGCCGGGTCGTGGAGAAACTCGGATTCCGCGAGGAGGGGCTCCGGCCGCGCTATCTGCACATCGACGGGGCCTGGCGCGACCATCTCGTGTTTGCGCTCACCGCGGAAGAGGTGCCGGACGGTTTGCTCGCCCGGTGGCGGCGGGCACGCTCCCAGCAGGTGCGGCAGAAACCCCAGAGCACGGGAAATTGAATATGTGTTCGAAATTGATCGGCTGTTGACCGCCTCGAAGGCATTGAATTCGGTCATGAGACGGTCGGTTGATCACATCGGTCGCAAAAAAAGCTGGAAATATCAGCCAGATCGTGCGACACACCGGCCCAATTGGCGGATGGCCTCACGCAAACCCCTCTACGGTGTGAGACGTGAGCAGCAGCGGCCTCATCTACGCAGTCATTGTCGGGGCCTGGGCCGCCTACTTGGTGCCGATGTGGCTCCGTAGGCAGGACGAGCTGAACGAGGCCCGTCCGACGGAACGCTTCAGCACCGCCATCCGGCTGCTGTCCGGACGGGCGGGAATGGAGCGCCGGTACGCCAAGGACCTGCGGGCGCGCTCCGCCCAGGAGGGGGAGCCGGACTCCGGCGATCCGGACGCCGTCACCGACTCGGTGGACGTCCGGGCCTTCGCCATGCCTCCGACCCGTCGTCAGGTGCACGCCGACCCCGAACCCGAGGCGCCCGGGAGGGCGGAACCGGCGCGGGAACAGGGCGCCGCAGGGGCGCCCGGCTCCGGCCCCGCGCCCGCGAAGAAGCGGGTGCCGTCCGCGGCCGGGAGCACGGCCTCAGCGCAGGCGGCCGCAGCGCGTGCCCGGCGCTCGAAGGTCCTCGCGCGCCGCAGGCGCACCACCGTGGTCCTCTTCCTCGCCTTCACGCTGGGCGCCATCGTCGCCGCCGTCGGCGGGCTCGCCTTCCTGTGGGTGCCCGCCGTGCCGGCCGTGCTGCTCAGCGGGTACATCGCCTACCTGCGCTCCCAGGAGCGCCGGCGCTTCGCCTACCAGATGGACCGCCGGCGCGCCGAGGTGGCCGCCCAGCGGCTGCGGGACCGGGAGCGCCAGCCGCGCCGCCGCGCGCCCCTCGACGCGGGGCCCGGCGCGGACGATCCGGAGGAAGCCCCTGGGACCCAGACGGACACCGGGCTCGCCGCGCTCGCCGCGGACCGGCGCGCCCTGGTCGAGCAGACCGACCACGCCGAGTGGGTCGACCAGCAGCGCGAGCGGCAGCGGCGGCCCGGCGGGGACAGCTGGGACCCGGTGCCGGTGCCCCTGCCGACGTACGTGACCGCGCCGGTCGCGCCGCGCGCCACGTCCGACGTGGATCTGGGGGCGCCCGACACATGGAGTTCGGCGCGCTCCAGCTCGGTCGCGCCGGAGCAGGAGGCGAGCCGCACGCCGGAGGCCGAGGCGGACGAGCAGACGTCCGCCTCCGGGGAGAAGCCGGCGGGCGGCCGCGGTGACGCGCGCCGCGCGGCCTCCGCGCGCAGGGCGCGCGAGCGTGGGGGACGCACGCCCCTCTTCGATCAGTACGAGGACGGTGACCGCCCCCGCGCGGCCAACGAGTGACGCCCGCCACACTTGGGGAAGGCGCGCTGACCAGTCCGGGAACGGATTTCCAAGCACCCCGATCGGGATGCTAAAGTTTCACTCGTTGCAAGGGCCTGTGGCGCAGTCCGGTAGCGCACCTCGTTCGCATCGAGGGGGCCAGGGGTTCAAATCCCCTCAGGTCCACGCAGCATGAAGCCCCGATCGGCGAAAGCCGACCGGGGCTTCATCGTGTCTACAGCTTCCTCAGCTTCTTCGCGAAGCAGCGGCTGTCCTCATGGTGGCGGTAGTAGCCGAACTTGGCGCACGGCTCATAACCGCTGGAGGTGTACAGGGCGATGGCCTCCGGCTGCTTGGTCCCGGTCTCCAGGACCATGCGGACCCGGCCGGCCTCGCGGGCGTCCTCCTCCAGGGCCGTGAGGATCCGGCGGGCCAGGCCGCGGCCGCGCATCTGCGCGATGACGAACATGCGCTTCAGCTCGGCGTCGCCGTCCTCGTTGCCCTCCTCGTTGCGGTCCCGGCTGCGCCAGCCGCCGGTGGCCACGGGGCGGTCGAACTCGTCGTAAGCGATCAGGTAGACGCCGTGGGGCGGGTCGAAGTCCGCCGTGTCGAGGGCGGTGGCGTCGCCGTCGTCGCCGTAGCGCTCGGCGTACTCGGCCTGGACCTCGTCGTTGAGCTTCACGGCGTCGGGGTGATCGAAACGAACGCGTCGTATATTCATGCTGGGTATCGTACTTCTATGCAATCGGTGGGGCCTCGGGCTGTGAGGGCTCCGACCAGTGTGCCGGTATCGTGCCGGGGTGCTGACTGTGACCTCGGTGAACGTGAACGGACTGCGAGCCGCCGCCAAGAAGGGCTTCGTGGAGTGGCTCGCACAGACGCAAGCGGACGTCGTCTGCCTGCAGGAGGTGCGCGCCGAGCCGCACCAGCTGCCCGAGGAGGTGCGGCAGCCCGACGGCTGGCACGTCGTGCACGCCCCGGCCGCCGCCAAGGGCCGTGCGGGGGTCTCCCTCTACACGCGGCGCGAGCCCGACCGCGTCCGGGTCGGTTTCGGCTCGGCCGAGTTCGACGGCAGCGGACGCTATGTCGAGGCCGATCTGCCCGGCGTCACGGTCGCCTCCCTCTACCTGCCCTCCGGTGAGGTCGGCACCGAGCGGCAGGACGAGAAGGTCCGCTTCATGGGCGAGTTCCTCGCCCACCTCAAGGCGCTGCGCGAGCGGGCCGCCGCCGACGGGCGCGACGTGGTCGTCTGCGGCGACTGGAACATCGCCCACCGGCAGGCCGACCTCAAGAACTGGCGCGGCAACACGAAGAACTCCGGCTTCCTGCCCGAGGAACGGGAGTGGCTCGGGCGGGTGTTCGCCGCCGAGGAGGGCGGCTACGTCGATGTCGTCCGCGCCCTGCACCCGGATGTCGAGGGGCCGTACACCTGGTGGTCGTACCGGGGGCGGGCCTTTGACAACGATTCAGGGTGGCGCATCGACTACCAGGTCGCCACGCCCGGTCTCGCCGGCAGGGCCGTCAAGGGCTTCGTCGAGCGCGCGGCCACGCATGCGGAGCGGTGGTCGGACCACGCGCCGGTGACCGTCGTCTACGACCTCTGATCCCGCTTGCCGATCCGCCGGTCCAGCGCCAGCGACAGTTCGGCCTCCACCACGCTGCGGGCCAGCGGGCGCAGGCGGTGCAGGTCCTCCTCGGGACCGTGGCGCAGGATCAGGTCGCTGAAGAGTTCGGCCAGGGCCTCGGCGTGCTCGCGTACGCGGGCACCGGCCGCGAGGACCTCGGCGAGCGGGATGCCCTCGCGGACCAGGGCGGAGGAGACGTCCAGCAGGCGCCGGCTGATGTGGACGATCTCGTCGCCGTCGGTGCCGAGGTAGCCCAGCTCCATGGCGGCGGCGAGGTTCTCGGGGGTGACCTCCCCCTCGAAGCGGGCGGCGAGTTCCTCCGGGGTGAGGCGGACCGGCTCCTCCTCGGTGGGGGCGCCGACGCCGAGCAGGTCGGCGACGTTCCTGCCCTGGTCGAGGGCTTCGGCGAGTTCCGCGATGCCGTTCAGGGTGTGGCCGCGCTCCAGCAGGGCGGCGATGGTGCGCAGACGGGCCAGGTGATGGTCGTCGTACCAGGCGATACGGCCCTCGCGGCGGGGCGGCGGGATCAGCTTGCGCTCGCGGTAGAAGCGCAGCGTGCGCACGGTGATGCCGGCCAGCCGGGCCAGCTCCTCCATGCGGTACTCGCGCCCGCCCTCCTTGCGTTCTGCGTCCTCTGCCACGCCCGAAGCCTATGTTGTACCGCCGGTAACTTTCCCTCGCCGACCCCTACCGCTCGGTACGGAGCTGCTCTACAGTCCCATTGCGCCAGTATTCACTGGCAGAGTCCAAGGTGATGCGTGGAGGCTTCGGGATGGCCGAGCACGAGCATGTACGGGTGGCGGTGATCGGGTCCGGGTTCGGCGGGCTGGGGGCCGCCGTGCGGCTGCGCCGCGAAGGAATCACCGACTTCGCCGTCCTGGAGCGGGCGGACAGCGTCGGCGGTACCTGGCGGGACAACAGTTACCCCGGGTGCGCCTGTGACGTGCCCTCCCACCTCTACTCCTTCTCCTTCGCGCCCAACCCCGACTGGCCGCGCACCTTCTCCGGGCAGCAGCACATCCGCGCCTACCTCGAGCACGTCACCGACCTCTTCGGACTGCGCCCGCACATCCGCTTCGACTCCGAGGTCAAGCTGATGAGCTGGGACGCCGAGAACCTGCGGTGGGAGATCGAGACCGCGCGCGGCACGCTCACCGCCGACGTCGTCGTCTCCGCCACCGGACCGCTGTCCGACCCGAAGATCCCCGAGATCCCGGGCCTGGAGACCTTCCCGGGCAAGGTGTTCCACTCCGCCCGCTGGGACCACGACTACGACCTGCGCGGCAAGCGCGTCGCCATGGTCGGCACCGGCGCCTCCGCCATCCAGATCGTGCCCTCCATCCAGCCGCAGGTCGGCCGACTCACCCTCTTCCAGCGCACCCCGCCGTGGGTCATGCCCCGCGTCGACCGCGCCATCAGCGGCGCCGAGCGCGGGCTGCACCGGATGCTGCCCTTCACCACCCAACTGCGGCGCGGCCTGCTGTGGGGCATCCGGGAACTGCAGGTCCAGGCGTTCACCAAGCACCCCGACGAACTCGGCCTGGTCGAGCAGCTTGCCAAGCGCAACATGGCCCGCGCCATCAAGGACCCGGCCCTGCGCGCCAGGCTCACCCCCGACTACCGCATCGGCTGCAAGCGGATCCTGCTCTCCAGCACGTACTACCCGGCGCTGGCCGAGCCGAATGTGGACGTCGTCGCCAGTGGGCTGAGCGAGATCCGCGGGTCCACCGTCGTCGCGGCGGACGGCACCGAGGCCGAGGTCGACGCGATCATCTTCGGTACGGGCTTCCACGTCACGGACATGCCGATCGCCGAGCGGGTGGTCGGCGCGGAGGGCATCACGCTCGCCGAGTCCTGGAAGAACGGCATGCAGGCGCTGCGCGGCGCCGCGGCCGCCGGGTTCCCGAACTGGATGACGATCATCGGGCCCAACACCGGCCTCGGGAACTCCTCCATGATCCTCATGATCGAGTCCCAGCTGAACTACATGGCCGACTATCTGCGCCAGCTGAACGTCCTCGGCGGCCGTACGGCCCTCGATGCCCGGCCCGCGGCCGTCGAGGACTGGAACCGCAGGGTCCAGGAGCGCATGAAGCGCACCGTGTGGAACACCGGCGGCTGCACCAGCTGGTACCTGGACCCGAGCGGCCGCAACACCACCATCTGGCCCGGCACGACATCGGAGTTCCGGCGCGCGACCCGGCGAGTGGATCTGGCGGAGTACGAGGTCATCCGGAAGCCCGACAGGAAGCCCGACAGGAAGCCGGCCGGTGCGGCCGCGCCGAAGAACGAGGCGGCGGGTGCGGCCGTGCAGACGGTGGCCGCCGTGCCGCAGAGCGAGGGCGCCGCATGAGCCGGCTCGCCCCCGCGGCCTCCGTGACCTGCGGACCGTACGCCCCGCCCACCCCCGCCCGCGAACTCACCGTAGTCTCCGCCGACGGCGCGCGGCTGCACGTCGAGGTGCACGGCCCCGAGCACGCGCCCCCCGTCGTCCTCTCCCACGGCTGGACCTGTTCGACCGCCTTCTGGGCGGCGCAGATACGGGAGCTGGCGACCGACCACCGCGTGATCGCGTACGACCAGAGGGGGCACGGGCGTAGTCCCGCAAGCCCCGCGTGCACCACGCAAGCGCTGGCGGACGACCTGGAAGCGGTGCTCGCGCAGACGCTCGCGCCCGGGGAGAAGGCGCTGATCGTCGGTCACTCCATGGGCGGGATGACCGTCATGGCCGCGGCCACGCGCCCCCGCTTCCGCGACCACGCCGCCACCGTCCTGCTGTGCAGCACCGGCAGTTCGCGGCTGGTCGCCGAGGCGCGCGTGGTGCCGCTCGGCGCCGGGCGCGTGCGCACCTGGATCACCGGGCGCGTTCTCGGCTCGCGCGCCCCGCTCGGCCCGGTCACGCCGGTCGCCAAGAGCATCCTCAAGTACGCCACCATGGGCGCCGGTTCCGCCCCGCACATGGTGGAGGCGTGCGCGCGGATCGTGCACGCCTGCCCGCGCACCGTGCGCCATGCCTGGGCGGCCGTGCTCGAGGCGCTCGATCTCGACCACGGCGTACGGGAGTTGCACACGCCCACCGCGATCGTGCACGGCGCCTCCGACCGGCTCACGCCCCCCGTGCACGCCCGCGCGCTGGTCGCCGCGCTGCCGCACTGCATCGGCCTGACCGAGCTGGCCGGCGTCGGCCACATGACCCCGATCGAGGCCCCCGACCTGGTCACCGGCAGGATCCGGGAACTCGTCACCACCTACGTCACCCCCAAGAAGGCCACAGGCGTGCAGATCAAGGAGGGCGCATGAGCAGGGTCAGCCTCGAAGGGCAGGTCGCCGTCGTCACCGGAGCGGCGCGCGGCGTCGGTGAGCTGCTGGCGCGCAAGCTCTCCGCGCGCGGCGCGAAGGTGGCGCTGGTCGGGCTGGAGGAGGAGGCGCTCAAGGACGTCTCCTCGCGCCTGCACAGCGACAGCGCCCACTGGTACGCCGACGTCACCGACCACGAGGCGATGAGCCGGGTCGCGCAGGAGGTGAAGGCGCGGTTCGGGAAGGTCGACATCGTGGTGGCCAACGCCGGGGTCGCGACGGGCGGTCCGTTCATCGACTCCGATCCGCAGGCCTGGCGGCGGGTGATCGAGGTGAACCTGATCGGATCGGCGGTGACCGCGCGGGCCTTCCTGCCGGTGCTGGTGGAGAGCCGGGGCTACCTGCTGCAGATAGCCTCGCTCGCCGCGATCACCCCGGCGCCGATGATGACCGCGTACTGCGCGTCCAAGTCGGGCGTGGAGGCGTACGCGCACAGTCTGCGCGCCGAGGTCGGCTACCAGGGCGTGCGCGTGGGCGTCGCGTACCTGTCCTGGACCGACACCGACATGGTGCGCGGCGCCGACCAGGACGACGTCATGCGGGAGTTGCGGCAGCGGCTGGTGTGGCCGTCCAACAAGACGTACCCGCTGGGGCCGACGGTGGACCGGCTCGTCGCCGGGATCGAGCGGCGCTCGGCGCATGTCTACGGGCAGTGGTGGCTGCGCGGCATGCAGGGCGTGCGCGGTTATCTGCCGGCGCTCATCGGGACGGTGGGACAGCGCGAGATGAAGCGGTTCGCGCCCCGGCTGCAGGGGATGCGCTCCGGGCTCGTCGGTGCAGGTGGGGCGGCCGACGAGGCAGCGCGCACTACGCACCGTAAGTGATCCACATGCGCTCCGTGGTCGCCCGTGTGAATCTGGGTGAGGTCCCACCGAGGGGCCGTTTCCCCCACCTCACCCACCACGGGAGTGAACCCACATGGGTATGAAGGACAAGGCCAACGAGTGGCAGGAACAGGGCAAGCAGAAGATCGGTGACGCCCGTGAGCGGGCCGGTCAGCAGCAGTCCCAGCGCGGCCAGCAGCCGCAGCGCGGCCAGCAGCAGTCCCAGCGTGGCCAGCAGCCGCAGCGCGGCCGTGAGAACCTGCGCGACATCGAGGACACGGAAGCGGAGATGGAAGACCGCTTCGACCGGGACTACGACGCGTAGTCGCTGCGCTCGGCTTTGGCCGGATCGGCGTGGGGCGCCCTTCTTCTTGGAGGGTGCCCTGCGTTGTTGTTCGGCGTGCGCCACCTGGGGTGCGGAGCCGCCATGTCGATACAGCCCCGCGCCCCTTCAGGGCGCGTCCCTGGGCGGGAGTTGCGGGCGGGAGCGGTTGGGGACGTCCTGGTAGCCGGGGGGCATTGCGGCCGGGTTGGTGGTCAGGAGGTCCAGGGCCAGTTCGATGGCGGCGTCCATCTCGACGTGGCGGCCCTCGGCCCAGTCCAGGGGCGTGCGCAGGCTCTCCACGTCGGGGGCGACGCCGTGGTTCTCCACGGACCACCCGTAGGCGTCGAACCAGGCCGCGTTCATCGGGACCGTGATGACCGTGCCGTCGCCCAGCCGGTGCCGGCCGGTCATGCCGACCACGCCGCCCCAGGTGCGCTGGCCGACCACCGGGCCGAGCCTGAGCAGCTTGAAGGCGGCCGTGATCATGTCGCCGTCGGAGGAGGTCGCCTCGTCGGCGAGGGCGACCACCGGGCCCCTCGGTGCGTTCGAGGTGTACGACACCGGCTGCGCGTCCCTCGTGAGGTCCCAGCCCAGGATCGTCCGGGTCAGCTTCTCGATGACGAGTTCGCTGATGTGCCCGCCCGCGTTGCCGCGCACGTCCACGATCAGGGCGGGCCGGGACACCTCCATGCGCACGTCGCGGTTGAACTGGGCCCAGCCGGAGCCGCCCATGTCGGGAATGTGCAGATAGCCGCACTTGCCGCCGCTCAACTCCCGTACGACCGCGCGGCGTTTGGCGACCCAGTCCTGGTAGCGCAGCGGCCGTTCGTCGATGAGGGGGACGACGGCGACCCGGCGGGCCCGGCCCGGCTCCCCGTCCGCCGGGACGAACGTCAGCTCCACGGTCGTCCCCCCGGAGCCGGCGAGCAGCGGATACGGGCCGGTCACCGGATCGACCGGGCGGCCGTCGACATGGGTGAGGATCGCGCCCTCACGGATGCCCGTGCCGGCCAGCGGCGAGCGGGCCTTGGAGTCGGAGGAGTCGCCGGGCAGGATGCGTTTGACGACCCAGCCCTCCTCCCGGTGCACGAGGTTGGCACCGAGGAGGCCCTGCCAGCGCTGGTAGGGGGCCGGACCCTCGTTGCGGCGGGCGGCGGTGACGTAGGCGTGCGAGGTGCCGAGTTCGCCGAGGACCTCGCGGAGGAGGTCGGCGAACTCGTCGGGGGAGGCGACCCGTTCGACGAGGGGGCGGTACTGGTCGAGCACCGCGTCCCAGTCGATGCCGCACATGCCCGGGTCCCAGAAGTAGGCGCGGATGATCCGGCCCGCCTCGTCGAAGGCCTGGCGCCACTCGGCGGGCGGGTCGACCACGTGCAGGATGCGCCGCAGGTCGATCCAGACGGTCGTGTCGCTGTCGCCCATCTCCGTGGAGGGCACCGCGCGCAGCTCGCCCTCGTCCACGACCACGAGCCGGGTGCCGTCGCCGCTGACCGCGAACCAGTCGAGGTGGTCGACCAGTTCGGACTTCTTCGCCTTGGTGAGGTTGAAGTACTCCAGGGTCGGACGGCCGCTGATGTCGGAGGGGTTGACGAAGGTCTCGCCGAGCGCGCCGGAGATCGGCCAGCGCAGCCAGACCAGTCCGCCGCCGGCGACCGGGTGCAGCCCGGAGTACTTGGAGGCGATCACCGGGAACGGCGTGACCCGGTTCTCCAGGCCCTCCACCTCCACGGTCACCGTGCCGGCCTCCCCTGTCTCCTCCTCCTCGGCCGGGTCGAGCCCGCCGGCCGCCGGACGGCCCTCGGGGTTCAGGGCGAAGGGGGAGGGGGTCGCCGAGTTCAGCGGCACGAGGTACGGACGGCAGCCGAGCGGGAAGGACAGGTCGCCGGTGTGGACGTCGTACACCGGGTCGAAGCCCCGCCAGGAGAGGAAGGCGAGATAGCGGCCGTCGCGGGTGAAGACGGGGTTCTCGTCCTCGAAGCGGCCGTTGGTCACGTCCACGATCAGCCGGTCCTTGATGCGGGCCAGCTTGATCTGGCGCAGGGAGCGGCCGATGCCCGGGTGGGACCAGGTGAGCCAGGCGCCGTCCGGGGAGAAGGCGAGGTCGCGCACGGGGCCGTTGACGGACCGGATCAGCTCGGTCACCCGCTCGCCGCCGGCGTCGGCACCGGCCGTGTCGGAGTTCCCGGGGTCCCCGGAATCACCTGCGTCCGCCGCTTCCTCGGCGACGCGATCGCCGGTACCACCGGACTCCTCGCCCTCCTCCGTCCCCTCCTCCGTCACATCGATCAGCAGCAGCCGCCCGTCGTGCGACGCGACCGCCAGCCGTTCGCCCAGCGGGTCGGAGGCCATCTCCAGGACGCGGCCCAGCCGGCCGGAGGCCGGCCGGCGGGGCGCGCGGTCGCCGCTGGCGCGGGGCAGCTGGACGATCTCCACGGCGTCCTCGCCCTCCGCGTCGGTGACGTAGGCGACCTGGCCGGTCGTGCCCAGCATCTCCGGCAGCCGTACCCGCACGCCGGACGAGTCGGTGATCGTACGGGCGGGGCCGTCGCGGTGGGTGAGCCAGTACAGGCTGCCGCGTACGACGACGGCGCTGGCCCGGCCGGTCTCGTCCACGGAGATGCCGTCGACGTTCTGCGCGGCCGGCACCGGGTAGCGGCGGCGCCCGGTGGCCGGCCCGGCCAGGCGGATGTCCAGCCGGCGCGGTACGGCCCCGGGGGAGAAGTCGTCCACCAGCCACAGGTCGCCCGCGCACTGGTAGACCACCCGCGTGCCGTCGCCGGCGGCGTGCCGGGCGTAGAAGGCGTCGTGGTCGGTGTGACGGCGCAGGTCGGTGCCGTCGTACGCGCAGGAGTAGAGGTTGCCGACGCCTTCGTGGTCGGAGAGGAAGGCGATCCGGCCGGCGACGAACATGGGGCAGGTCAGATGGCCGCCGATGTCGGGCACGAGCCGCCGCCCGTGCAGCCAGAGGCGGCCCGTGGCGCCGCCGCGGTAGCGCTTCCAGGAGGCCGGTTCGTGCGGCGGGGTGCCGGTGAGCAGCAGTGTCCGGTGCTCGCCGTCGATGTCGGCGACCTGGATGTCGGCGACCGGACCCCAGGGCAGTTTGCGGCCGGGGTGGCCGTCGGCTGACACCTTGTAGGCCCAGGTGAAGTAGGAGAAGGGCTCGCCGTGGGAGGCGACGGCGAGGATGTCGCTCGTGCCGTCCTCCTCCGGGGGCGTCCAGCCGCAGACCTGTGTGTCCGTGCTGCCCCAGTACGTCAGCTGCCGCGCGGGACCGCCGTCGACGCTCACGAGGTGGATCTCGGGCACGAGGCTGCGCCAGGTCGTGTAGGCGATGTGGCGGCCGTCGGGCGAGAAGCGCGGGTGCCCGGCCTTCGTGCGGTCCACCGTGAGCCGCCAGGCCCTGCCCGGGGCGTCGAGAGGGGCCAGCCAGAGGTCGTCCTCGGCCACGAAGCACAGCAGGTCGCCGCTGAGGTGGGGATGGCGCAGATAGCTCACCTCCCCATGCTTTTCCGCCCGCTGGGCCCCAGCAACTTATGCGCCGCTGACGTTCGTGACCCAGAGCACGTACGAAACGGTTTCGTTTCGAACGCTCTCAGGGTATCTTCAGGGTGTACGAAGCAGGAGGCTCCGCGGTGGGAAGGCGAGTGGCATGACCGAGGTCGCCGCAACGGCACGTCGCAGCCGGATCACGCCCGAGCGCGAGGCCGAGTTGTACGACGCCGTGCTCGCCCTGCTCCGGGAGGTCGGCTACGACGCCCTCACCATGGACGCCGTCGCCGCCCGCACCCGGTCCAGCAAGGCCACGCTCTACCGCCAGTGGGGCGGCAAGGCCGAGCTGGTGGCGAAGGCGGTGCGGCACAACAAGCGGGGCGGCTCGACCGACGGCGTCGACACCGGATCGCTCAGAGGCGATCTGCACGCCCTCACCCTGCGCTCGGACGACTGCGAGATGGAACAGAACTCCGCGCTGATGCGGGGTCTGGCGATGGCCGTACACGGCAATCCCGACCTCCTGCGGGCGTTCAGGGACCATCTCATCGAGCCGGAGCTGGCGGAGTTCCGGCGCGTGGTGCAGCGGGCGATCGACCGGGGTGAGGTCCGTGCGGACAACCCGGCGATCGACTACGTGATGCACATGATGATCGGCGGGTTCGCCGCCCGCTCGCTCATCGACGAGCAGCCGCCGACACAGGCCTTCCTGTTGTCGTACATCGACGCCGTGGTCCTCCCCGCCCTCGGCGCTCCCACCAGCTGATCACCTTCTGATCACCGCCTGATCATTGTCTGATCCCCTCTGATCCCCTTCTGATCCCCGAGCAAGCCCACCACCTGACGTCACCGCTCACGTCGTCGGGCTGATCACCCCTGCCCAGATGAACCCCACGACCTGACCGGGAGTACGCCTCCGTGGCCTCGTTTCTCTACAAGATCGGCCGGCTCGCCTTCCGGCGACGGCACTTCGTCGCCCTCATATGGGTCGCGCTGCTCACCCTCGCCGGGGTGGGCGCCGCCTCCGCGCCGCCCGCCGGCAACACCTCCTTCTCCATCCCCGGCACCGAGGCCCAGAAGGCCTTCGACCTGCTGGAACAGCGCTTCCCCGGCATGAGCGCCGACGGCGCCACCGCGCGCGTCGTCTTCAAGGCGCCCGGCGGCGAGAAGATGACCGACCACGACAACAAGGCGGCCGTCGAGAAGACCGTCAAGGAGCTGGAGAGCGGCTCCGAGGTCGCCTCCGTCGCCGACCCCTACGCCGGGCACGCGGTCAGCAGGAACGGCACGATCGCCTACGCCTCGGTGAAGTACAAGGTCTCCGGCATGGAGCTGAAGGACTCCTCGAAGGACGCCCTGAAGGAGGCCGCCCAGCACGCACGCGACGCGGGGCTGACCGTCGAGGTCGGAGGTGACGCGCTCACCGCGACGCCGGAGACCGGCTCCAGCGAGGTCATCGGCATCGGGATCGCCGCGGTCGTCCTCGTCATCACCTTCGGCTCGCTGCTCGCGGCCGGATTCCCGCTGCTCACCGCCCTCATCGGCGTCGGCATCGGCGTCTCCGCCATCACCGCGCTCGCCAGCGCCCTGGACCTCGGCTCCACCACCTCCACCCTGGCGTCGATGATCGGCCTGGCCGTCGGCATCGACTACGCCCTCTTCATCGTCTCCCGCTACCGCGCCGAACTGGCCGAGGGCCGCGAGCGCGAGGACGCGGCCGGACGCGCCGTCGGCACGGCCGGCTCGGCCGTGGTCTTCGCCGGCCTCACCGTCGTCATCGCCCTGGTCGGCCTGTCGGTCGTCGACATCCCGATGCTCACCAAGATGGGCATCGCCGCGGCGGGCACCGTCGCCATCGCCGTCCTCATCGCGCTGACGATGATCCCGGCGCTGCTCGGCTACGCGGGCCGCAGGGTCAAGCCGGCGGGCGAGAAGAGCAGGCTGCTCGGCGGCGGCCGCACTCCGAAGAAGCCGGGCCGTCCCAACATGGGCACCCGCTGGGCGAGCTTCGTCGTACGCCGCCCGGTCGCCGTCCTGCTGCTCGGCGTGCTCGGCCTCGGCGCCGCGGCGATCCCGGCCGCCTCCCTGGAACTGGGCCTGCCCGACGACGGCGCCCAGCCCACCTCCACCACCCAGCGCCGCGCCTACGACCTGCTCTCCGAGGGCTTCGGGCCGGGCTTCAACGGCCCCCTGATGATCGTGGTCGACGCGAAGGACAGCGCCCACCCCAAGAAGGCGTTCACCGAGGTCGGCAACGAGATCAAGGGCCTGAAGGACGTCGTCACGGTCACCCCGGCCGTGCCCAACAAGGCCGGCGACACCGCGACGATCACCGTCGTACCGGGGTCCAAGCCGTCCTCGCACACGACCGAGGACCTGGTGCACGCCATCCGCGACAAGGGCGCGGCCATCGCCGAGAAGACCGACTCCAAGGTCCTCGTCACCGGTACGACGGCGATGAACATCGACGTCTCGCAGAAGCTGAACGACGCGCTCCTGCCGTACCTGGCGCTGGTGGTCGGTCTCGCCTTCCTGCTGCTGATCGTGGTCTTCCGCTCGGTCCTCGTCCCGCTGAAGGCGGCCCTCGGCTTCCTGCTCAGCGTGATGGCGGCCCTCGGCGCGGTCGTCGCGGTCTTCCAGTGGGGCTGGCTGTCGGGCCTGATGAACGTCGAGCAGACCGGGCCGGTCATGTCGATGATGCCGATCTTCATGGTGGGTGTCGTCTTCGGTCTCGCCATGGACTACGAGGTCTTCCTCGTGACCCGGATGCGGGAGGCGTTCGTCCACGGCGAGAAGCCGAGCCAGGCCGTGGTCACGGGCTTCAAGCACGGCGCCCGGGTCGTCACGGCCGCCGCCGTCATCATGATCGCCGTCTTCTCCGGCTTCATGGGGTCCAGCGAGGCAATGATCAAGATGATCGGCTTCGGCCTCGCGATCGCCGTCTTCTTCGACGCGTTCATCGTCCGCATGGCCATCGTCCCGGCGGTCCTCGCCCTGCTCGGCAAGCGCGCCTGGTGGCTGCCGAAGTGGCTGGAGCGGGCGCTGCCCAACGTGGACGTCGAGGGCGAGGGCCTGCACACGGAGTCCCCCGCGGGCGGCAAGGACGCCGACCCCGACGAGGAGAGGGAGCTGGTACGGGTCTGACGTACCGCCGCTGACACCGGACCGGCCGGTGAGGGTGCCCGTGGGGACGGGGCTGCACCCTCACCGGCCTTCTTCTGTCCCGGGTTCGTCTCGGCTGTCTTGGCTGTCTGGGACGTCGAACCCGGCGACGAGATCGAGCCGATGGTGCAGGCGGTGGGGCGCCTGCTCAAGGTCTGCCGGGAGGCGGCCGGCACGAGCGTGGCCGGCCTGGCCGAAGTCATGGGCTACGGCGAGGACTTGATCCGCGAGATCGAGCGGGGGCAGCGGATTCCCCGGCCGGAGTTCCTGGAGAAGGCGGACACGGTTCTCAAGGCGCAGGGGCATCTGCCCCGTCCGCTCGGGCCGATTTCCTCAGCCATCTCGGGTGACCGCGAGCAGTGCCAGGTCATCGGTGATGCGGCCGTCGGTGTGGCGGCTCACCTCGGCGAGAAGGGCGTCGAGCAGCGCGTCCGGTCCGGCGAAGTCGCGTCCGGTCAGCCCGGCTGCGGGGTCGTAGAAGTCCCCGGCGCGGTTCCGTGCCTCGGTCAACCCGTCCGTGTACAGCAGGAGAGTCGCTCCAGGAGGGAATGGCACCGTGTCGGTCCGGTCCTGGCCGGCGCTCAGCTCCGCCAGTCCCAGGGGAAGGGCCGGTTCGGACGGTTCCGCGCTGCGCACCTGGCCGGCGTGCAGGAGCAGAGGCGCCGGGTGGCCGCGGTTGACCAGCCGCAGTTCATCGCCGCGGGGCGGGATCTCGACGAGAACGCCGGTGACGAACCCCTCGGTCCGCTCGGGTCCCGCCCGCCGCTCTCTTTCCCGTAGCAGTGCCCGCTCCAGCCTGGCCGTGATCGCGACGAGCGTGGATTCCTCCTCGGCGGCCTCCCGGAACACCCCCATGGCCACGTCCACCACCCGGACCGCGTCCAGGCCCTTGCCCCGTACATCCCCGACCAGGCAGCGCACGCCGTACGGGGTGGTCTGGGCGCCGTACAGGTCGCCACCGATCTGGGCGTCCTTCAGGGCTGCCTGGTAGCGCACGGCGATCCGCAGGGGGCCCATCGTGGACGGCAGTTGCGGCAGCACGGCGCGCTGGACGGCCAGGGCGATGCTGCGTGCGGACTCCAGACGCAGGTTGCTGTAGTGCATGAGACGGTTGACGACGACGGCGAGGGCCGAGACCGTCGCGACCGCAGCAAGTTCGCTCTGCCCACCGGCATCTCCCAGGAGTCCGAAGTGGGCGAGCAGCGCGATGTCGGTGGCGCAGGCAGCGACGCCCGCCAGCACCGTCGCGCGAAGCGACAGCAGTGCGGCGGCTGCCATCGGCGCGGCTGTGTAGAAGGCCTCTCCACTGACATGCGGAGCGGTGTTGTAGTCGAAGAGGGCGCCTCCGACGAGCAGGACGACAGGCACCAGCTGAAGGTGGCGCAGAAACCAGCCTCCGACGGTGGCGCGCCCCCCGCTCGCTGCCCTCATGTGCCGCTCCCGTCTCCGTCGCGCCGTACGGCACGAGCCCAAGCATCCTCAGGGGCGATGACGCGTGCCAATCGTGCGGCGGCCGTATGGGTGTGTGGCGGCCGGCGCGGGCGTGGCAACTCAGTCGCGTGCGCCGTACACCGACCGCTACCGTGCCCCGTATGACGACGACAGCCGCCACTGACGCCGACGGATCCGGAGCCCACCCCCGTTTCGCCGAAGCCCTTCGCGCGCTGGGCCTCGACGACGTACTTGCCCGGACCAGGAAGTTCCCGGACGCCACCCGTACGGCCGCCGAGGCCGCCGCGGCCATCGGGTGCGAGCTCAGCCAGATCTGCAAGTCGCTGATCTTCGCGGCCGACGGGGTGCCCGTACTGGTCCTCATGGACGGGGCCTCGCGCGTGGACGTGGAGCGGGTACGGGAGGAGCTGGGCGCGGGCAGGGTGACCCGGGCCGACGCCGGTGTCGTGCGCGAGACCACGGGGTACGCCATCGGTGGCGTGCCGCCCTTCGGGCACCGCACACGCACGCGTGTCCTCGCCGACCGCTCGCTGCTCGCCCACGACGTGGTGTGGGCGGCCGCCGGAACGCCGCACACGGTCTTCCCGATCGAGCCGAAGGCGCTCGTGACCCACGCCGCTGCCGACCTGGTGGACGTGCGCGAGCAGACCGCGTGACGCCACTCGTCACGGCCGCCGTCCTGTTCGCCGCCGTCACCCACGCCAGCTGGAACGCCATCGCGCACCGGATCACCGACAAGCTGGTCGGGTTCGTGCTGATCCTGGCGGGCGGTGTGCTCATCGGGCTGCTGCTGGCACCGTTCACGGCGCTCCCGGCGGCGGGCGCGTGGCCGTACCTGGTCCTCTCGGCGGCCATCCACGTCGTGTACGTCGTCCTGCTGATGGCGTCGTTCCGGCTGGGCGACTTCGGCCAGGCCTATCCGATCGCGCGGGGCAGTGCGCCGCTGCTGGTCACCGTGTTCGCGGCCGTGTTCGCGCACGAGGTGCCGGACGGCTGGGCGGCCGGGGGCATCGCCCTGTCGTGCGCCGGCCTGACCGGCGTGGCGCTGTGGGGGCTGCGCGGCCGCCGGCCGGACTGGGCGGCGATCGGGGCCGCGCTCGCCACGGGGCTGTCCATCGCCTCGTACACGCTCGTCGACGGGCTCGGCGTCCGCGCCTCCGGTTCCCCGCTCGGGTACACCGCCTGGTTGATGGTGGTACAGGGCGTGGCGATCCCGGTGTACGCCGTCTGCTGCCGGTGGCGGCGCGAGACGGTGACCGTCCTGCGCCCCTTCGCCGCCCTCGGCCTCTTCGGCTCCGTGCTGTCCGTCTCCGCCTACGGCCTGGTCCTGTGGGCGCAGACCCGCGCCGACCTCGCCCCTGTGGCAGCCCTGCGCGAGTCCTCGATCATCGTCGGTGCCGCCATCGGCGCCCTCTTCTTCAAGGAGCGCTTCGGGGCGCCCCGGATCGCGGCGGCGGGCGTGCTGGTCGTGGGAATCGGTCTGATGCTGCGCGCCGGGTAGCAGGATGACACCGACCACGACAAGCCGTACGAGGGAGCCGTCCATGACCGACAAGCCGACCGTCAGCGTACTGGGGACCGGGATCATGGGGGCCGCGATGGCCCGGAACCTGTGCCGCGCCGGGCTGGAGGTCCGCGCGTGGAACCGTACGCGCGAGAAGGCCGAGCCGCTCGCCGCCGACGGGGCACGGATCGCCGGCACCCCGGCGGAGGCCGTCGAGGGCGCCGACGTCGTCCTGACGATGCTGTACGACGGCAACACCGTCCTGGACGTCATGCGCGAGGCCGTGCCGGGGCTGCGGCCCGGCACGGTGTGGGCGCAGTGCACCACCGCCGGGATCGAGCTGGTCACCGACCTGGCCGCCTTCGCCCGCGAGCACGGTCTCGTCTTCTACGACGCACCCGTCCTCGGCACCAGGCAACCCGCCGAGGCCGGTCGGCTCACCGTGCTGGCCGCCGGGCCGGAGGAGGGGCGGCGGACGGTCGCGCCCGTCTTCGACGCGGTCGGCGCCACGACCATGTGGACCGGGTCCGACGCCGGCGCGGGCAGCGCCAGCCGGCTGAAGCTGGTCGCCAACAGCTGGGTGCTCGCGGCCACGGCGGCGGCCGGTGAGGTCCTCGCCCTCGCCCGGGCGCTCGGCGTGGATCCGCAGGGCTTCTTCGACCTCATCGAGGGCGGTCCGCTCGACATGGGATACCTGCGGGCGAAGTCCGCGCTGGTGCTCGACGGGAAGCTGACCCCGCCGTCGTTCGCGGTGGCCACCGCGGAGAAGGACGCCCGGCTCATCGTCCAGGCCGGTGAGCGGGGCGGCGTACGGCTCGACGTCGCCGCCGCGGCCGCGGCACGGTTCGCTCGCGCCGCCGCCCAGGGGCACGCGGACGAGGACATGGCCGCCGCGTACTTCGCCAGCTTCGGCGAGTCCGGGCAGGAAGGCGGGACCGTCCCGCCGAGGTGACGTTCCCCGCACACGGGAGCACCCTGGAAACAGCTGGAATTCCAGCGGTTCCCGGAGGTGATCCTCATGATGCACACCGCTGTCGGATGGCATGTGGAGCTGGAGTTCAAGGAGGACGATCAGCACACCAAAGCGGCGGCCCTGGTGCGCTTGCCCGACGGCACGGAGGTACGGGCGCACGGCCACGCCACCCGGCACCGCGTCGACTCCAACCAGCCGAGGGTCGGCGAGGAGATAGCCGGCGCACGTGCCCTCAACGAACTGGCCATGCAACTGCTGACCAAGGCGCACGACGAGATCGACGCGGCGTCCGGACGGACCTCGCACACGATCAACGTGTGACACCGCCGTACCGGACGCCTCGCGTACGGCGGCCCTACGCGAGCGCCGTGCGCACCGCCCGCACCAGCGCCTGGGCCCTCGGGTCCGCCGTCACGCTCTTGCGGAAGCCGTTGGTGACATAGCCGAACGCGATGCCGGTCTCCGGGTCGGCGAACGCGAGGGCGCCGCCCCGGCCGGGGTGGCCGAAGGAACCGGGGGAGAGCAGCGGGGACGCGGCGCCGTGCAGCATGTGGCCGAGGCCGAACCGGGTGCCGACCACCAGGACCCGGTCCGGTCCGGCGGACTGCTCGGCCCGGGCCAGTTCCGTCGTCCGCGGGGTGAACAGCCGGATGCCGCCGTCCACCGCGCCGATGAGCGAGGCGTAGAAGCGGGCCAGCCCGTCGGCGGTGGCGATGCCGTTGGAGGCGGGCAGGGCGGCCGCGCGGTAGGCCGGATCGTTCTCGTCGGGCAGCGGGGTGATCGCCGCGAACGCGCGCCGGGTCAGCGAGTCCGGGTCCGCGTAGGCCTCGGCCACCGCGCGCTTGGGGCGGGTCTTCAGACCGCCCACCGCCTCGGGTGCCTCGACCGGGCCGACGCGGCCCACGCGCGCGTGCTCCGACTCCGGCAGTCCGAGCCAGAGGTCCGCGCCGACGGGACGCGCGATCTCGTCCGCGATCCACTCGCCGACCGGACGGCCGGTGATCCGCCGGATCAGTTCGCCGGTGAGCCAGCTGTAGGTCTGGGCGTGGTAGCCGTGGTCCGTGCCCGGCTCCCACACCGGCGTCTGCGCGGCGACGGCCGCGGCGCCCAGATCGGGGTCGGCTGCCTCGGCGGGGGTCAGCGGGCGGTCCAGCACGGGCACGCCCGCGCGGTGTGCGAGCAGGTGCCGCACGAGGGTGTGCTCCTTGCCGGCCGCCTTGTACTCGGGCCAGTACGCGCCGACCGGGGCGTCCAGGTCCAGCTCGCCGCGCTGGTGCAGGAGCAGCAGCGCGGCGGCGACGACACCCTTGGTCGCGGAGCGGACGATCTGCGCGGTCCCCGGCTCCCAGGGCGCCGTACCGTCCACGTCCCTGGTGCCGGCCCACAGGTCGACGACCCTCTGCCCGTCGCGGTACACGGCGACGGCCGCGCCGCGCTCCCCGAGCAGCGCGAAGTTCGCTGCGAACGCCTCCCTGACCGGCTCGAAGCCCTCGGCCACTGTGCCGTTCACGTCCACGCCCGCCGTCCTTTCGATCACTGTCCCATCGCCTGCGACAGTGGGTGCAACGCGGGCCACGAGCCTGTGATTCCTTGGTGGGATCAGCCCAGCAGGATCGTTACATCGATGTTGCCGCGCGTGGCGTTGGAGTACGGGCAGACCTCGTGCGCCGCGTCCACCAGCCGGGCCGCCACCTCCGCGTCCAGCACCGGCAGGGAGACGCTGAGGGCGACCGCGAGGCCGTAGCCGCGGTGCCTGTTCGGGCCGATGCCGACCTTGGCGGACACCGTGGAGCCGGTCAGGTCGTAGCCCGCGCGGTTGCCGACGAGGATCAGCGCGTTGTGGAAGCAGGAGCTGTAACCGGCCGCGAACAGCTGCTCCGGGTTGGTGCCGTTGCCGTCGCCGCCCAGCTCCGGGGGCATCGAGACCCTCAGCTCGATCCGGCCGTCCTGGCTGGTGACATAACCGTCGCGGCCGCCGTGGGCGGTGGCCTCGGCGACGTACATGATCTTCGTCGGACGGGTGTCGACAGCGGTGTCCTCGGTCATGGCCGGCCTCCCCCGGAACAAGTGGCGCACAAGTACATCGTGCACAAGGTACTGGCCGGTAGGTCAGCAGGCGGCACCAGGGGGTGGCAACCGTGGGTAACGCGAGATCGGTCGGGCAAGGGGGGCGTCAGGGCCGGATCAGTGCCGGTCGGCCGCAGCGTCGGCGCGCTCGGTGAGTGTCCACAGCGCCTCGCGCAAGCACGCGACCTCCTGCGCGCCGAGGCCCGTCGTGGTGAGAAGCGCGCCGGGTATGCGTGCCGCGCGCTCCCTGAGTTCCTCTCCGCGCCCGGTGCACGCGACGAGCACCGAGCGCTCGTCGCCGACCGCGCGCTCCCTGCGCACCAGCCCCGCCCCCTCCAGCCTCTTCAGCAACGGCGAGACGGTCCCGTAGTCCAGCCGCAGGGCGCGCGCCAGCTCCTTCACGCTGGTCTCGCCGCGCTCCCACAGCACCAGGAGCACGAGGTACTGGGGGTAGGTGAGCCCGAGGTCGTCCAGAAGTGGACGGTATGCGGCGGTCACTGCCCGCTGGGCGGCGTACAGCGCGAAGCACAGCTGGTCGTCCAGCAGCAGCGACCCCTCGGCGGCGCGGTCCTCGTTCGTCACGCGCCCATTGTCACGGACGCGCCCTGCCGGGCACCGCGCCCACCCCACCACAAACGTCACCGACCACCGGCCCCGCGCCCGCCGATCACCGCCACAAACGTCACCGACCACCGGCCCCGCCCCCGCCGATCACCGACAGGCGCGCCGTCAACCACGGCCCCGCGCCCCCGGATCACCACCACGCGCCCCATCGACCCCCGGTCACGCGCGCCGCCGGCACCACGGCGCTCTCGCCGTCACCCTGGCTCGGTGCTCTCGCCGTCACCCTGGCTCGGTGCTCTCGGCGTCCCCCCGGCCCGGCGCCCCCGCCGTCACCCCCGCCCGGCGCGCACCCCGTCGCCCCGCCCAGCGCACGCACCCTCACCCCCGCCCCACCCCAGGCGCAGGGGTCACCGCGCGTGGGTCGAAGCCGAAGGGCAGCTCCAGCCGGTGTGCCCGCATCAGTTCCTCGTCGGAGAGCAGCTCTCCGGTCGGGCCGTCGGCCGCGATCACGCCGTCGCCGAGGATCAGCGAGCGCGGGCACAGCTGAAGGGCGTACGGGAGGTCGTGGGTGACCATGAGGACGGTGACGTCCAGGGAGCTCAGGATGTCGGCGAGTTCGCGGCGGGAGGCCGGGTCGAGGTTGGATGACGGCTCGTCGAGGACGAGGATCTCCGGTTCCATGGCGAGCACGGTGGCCACGGCCACGCGCCGGCGCTGCCCGAAGGACAGGTGGTGCGGCGGGCGGTCGGCGAAGTCCCGCATGCCGACCCGCTCCAGGGCGGTGCGCACCCGTTCCTCCAGAGCCGCGCCCTTGATCCCGGCCGCCGCCGGCCCGAACGCGACGTCCTCACGCACGGTCGGCATGAACAACTGGTCGTCCGGGTCCTGGAAGACGATGCCGACCTTCTGCCGGATCGCGGCCATGTGCCGCTTGCCGACGGGCAGTCCGGCCACTGTCACCGTGCCGGCGCCGCCGCCCAGGACGCCGTTGAGGTGGAGCACCAGGGTGGTCTTGCCGGCGCCGTTCGGGCCGAGCAGCGCCACCCGTTCCCCGCGGGCGACGGTGAAGTCGACGCCGTACAGGGCCTGGTGGCCGTCGGGGTAGGCGAAGGCCAGGCCGGTCACTTCCAGCGAAGGTGTCACGGGATCCATCCCAGCAGACGGACGACAAGGGCGGCGGAGGGGAGCGCCAGGGCGTACGACCACTGGGCGCGGGAGGCCGTCACCTCGTCGATGACCGGCATGGAACCGGCGTACCCGCGGCTCACCATGGCCAGGTGCACGCGCTCCCCGCGCTCGTAGGAGCGGATGAACAGCGCGCCGGCGGACCTGGCGAGCACGCCCCAGTGCCGCACGCCCTTCGCCGTGAAGCCGCGCGACTCGCGGGCGATCCGCATGCGGCGCATCTCGTCGGTGATGACGTCCCCGTAGCGGATCATGAAGGCGGCGATCTGCACGAGCAGCGGCGGCAGCTTCAACCGCTGCAGCCCCAGCAGCAGTTCGCGCAGCTCGGTGGTGGCGGCCAGCAGCACGGAGGCGGCGACGCCGAGCGTGCCCTTGGCGAGCACGTTCCAGGCGCCCCACAGCCCGTTCACGCTGAGCGGGAGGCCGAGGAGGTGCACGCGATCGCCCTCCGCCACGAACGGCATGAGCACCGCGAAGGCCACGAACGGCACCTCGATCAGCAGCCGTTTCAGCAGGAAACCGGCGGGCACGCGCGCGTGGTGCGCGACGCGGGCGAGCAGCGCGGCGTACGCGGCGAACGCCCACATCGCCTCGCGCGGGGTCGACACGACGACCAGCACGAACAGGAAGGCGGCGGCGAGCTTGGTGTGCGGGGGCAGGCCGTGCACGGGTGAACCCCCGTGCCGGTAGAGCCTGTGCGCGTGTCCCGCTCCCATGTCAGAGACCCGTGTCGGCAGGGGCGACGTCCCCGGTCCGCCGCCGGCGCACCACCCGGAACACCGCACTGCCCGCCAGAACCGTGACACCGACGCCGGTCACGCCGGCGAGACCGCCGGACAGGCGGGCGTCGGAGACGTTCCTGACGGCGTAGTCGGCGAGGGGGGAGCCGGCGGCGGCGTGCCGCTCCTCCTTCTTGTCGATCCCCTTGTCGTGCGCGACCTTCTCCAGGCCGTCGGGGTTCGAGGAGGCGTAGAAACTCACGAAACCGGCGAGCACCAGCGACGTGGCCAGGCCGGTCACCCACAGCGCGCGCCGGGAGGCGCGCGCAGCCACGGGCGCCGTGGAGGCTCCCGCAGGCGCCTGAGCGTCCACGAGTGCGCCATGCACGCGCAACGTGAGCCGCTGTCGCAGGCCGCGCGCGCCGTACACGAGATCGGGGCGCACGGCGATCACCGCGCTCACCGTGAGCGCGGTGATGGCGGCTTCGCCGAGACCGATCAGCAGGTGAACGCCGATCATCGCGGTCGCGACCTTGCCGATGGCCACGTCGGTCGTGCCACCGATCGCGTAGAGGAGCGTGAAGACGGCGGCGGCGGCCGGCACGGACACCAGCGCGGCGACGAAGGAGGCGACGGTCACCGAGCGCCGCTTGCGGGGCAGGACGGCGTGCAGCGCGCGGAAGACGGCGTACGACACGACCGTCGTGGTGATCGCCATGTCGGTGACGTTCACGCCGAGCGCGGTGAACCCGCCGTCCGCGAACAGCACACCCTGCATGAGCAGCACGACGGACACGCACAGCACGCCCGTGTACGGGCCGACCAGGACCGCGGCGAGTGCCCCGCCCAGCAGATGGCCGCTTGTTCCGGCCGCGACGGGGAAGTTGAGCATCTGTACGGCGAAGATGAACGCCGCCACCAGACCGGCCAGCGGAGCGGCTCTCTCGTCGAGCTCGCGGCGCGCGCCGCGCAGGCTCACCGCGAGGGCGCCGGCGGCGACCACCCCGGTGACGGCGGAGGTGGGGGCGTCGATGAATCCGTCAGGTACATGCACCTGATGATTTTAGGTTGTTGTTGCGAGTAGTTTGCAAGAGAGAGAAGATCTCGCCGCCCGACAGGGCGCCGATAGAAAAATATGGGACATTAGGGAGAAATTGGACGTACAGAAGAGCGGCTTCCAGGGTAGGTCACTCAGCGTGAAAGGGCGGTCCGATGTCTGTAGTCGAACAGTACGCGCGCGCCCACATCGTCACGGACGAGGAGGATCCGGGGGCCGTACCGGTGGTGTTGTCGTACGACCCCGACTCCGATCCACGGTCGGTACGGGTGGGCCTGCCGGGACCGCACGAGTGGACCCTCTCCCGGACGCTGCTCGAACGGGGCCTGCGGGCACCGGCCGAGAGCGGCGCGGTACGGGTGTGGCCGTGCGGGCGCGTCCAGGCCGTTGTCGAGTTCCATTCGGACAACGGTGTCGAGGTGGTCGAATTCGATTCGAAGACGCTGGTGAGATTCCTGCGCCGGACGTACACGGCCGAGCCGGTACGGACCTGATCAGCCGCCCATCTTCAGCAGGGTCGCCACGATCGGCCCCGCCGTGTCGCCGCCGTGGCCGCCCGCCTGGACCACACCCGCGGCCGCGAGATCGCCCTTGAAAGCGGTGAACCAGCCGTTCGGCTTCTTCTGTCCGTCGACCTCGGCCGAGCCCGTCTTGGCGCCGTAGTCGCCGCTCATGCCCGCCATCGCCTTGGCCGCCGTGCCGTAGTCCGCCGTGAACCGCATGACGTCCTTCAGCTGGGACTGCGTCTTCGCGGACATCGTGCGCGCCGCCTTCGCCAGCGTGCGGTGGTCCACGTCCGGGGACACCAGGTACGGCTGGTGGAAGGCGCCCGACTCCACCGTGGCCGCCACCGACGCCATGTTCAGCGGGTTCATGCGCACCGCGCCCTGCCCGATCAGCGAGGCGCCCATCTGCGCGCCGCTCTGCACCGGGACGGCGCCGTCGAAGGACGGCACGCCGATGGACCAGTTGTCCATGGCGAGGCCGTAGACCTGCTGGGCCTCCGCCGTCAGATCGCTGTCGGACAGCTTCGGCGCGAAGTCGATGAAGGCGTTGTTGCAGGAGGCTCCGAAGCTCTGCTTGAACGTGCCCTTCTTGATCTCCGAGTCGCCGTCGTTGTGGAACGTCCAGCCGGCCAGCTTGTACGTCTTGGGGCAGGGGTGCGAGGCGTCCGGGGTGATGAGGTTCTTCTCGAACAGCATGGTCGACGTCACGATCTTCATGGTCGAGCCGGGCGCGAGGGAGCCCTGGAAGCCGACGTTGAAGCCGTGCTCGCTGTTGGCGACCGCGAGGATCTCGCCGGTCGAGGGCCGCACGACGACCACGGACGCCTTCGCCCGCTTGCCGACCTGTTGCTCGGCCGCCGCCTGGAAGGCCGGGCTCAGCGTCGTCTTCACCGTGCCCGGCGTGCCCTTGCTCAGCTCCACCAGCGTCTTGTCGGACAGCCCGGCCTTCTGCGCGCCCTTGCCGCGCACCACGCGCAGCTCCACGCCCGCCTTGCCGCCAGCCGTCTTGCCGTACTTCTCCCGCAGCCCGTCCAGCACCGTGCCCAGCGACGGGTACCTGGCGGTCGTCAGCTCGCCGCCGTCCCGGTCCAGCGCCTTGATCGGCGGGGTGCCGGACTCGCCGGTCACGAGCGTGTCGCCGTCCTGCAGATCCGGGTGGACGACCGAGGAGTGCCAGTCGACCAGCGGCCTGCCGTCGCTCGCCCGCCGCACCACGGTGAGGGAACTTCCGTACGCCAGCGGCTTGGCGAGTTTCTGGTACGACACCGTCGCCTTGACGGAGAACGGCACCTTGGCGCCCGTGGGCGTGCCGGCGGTGAGCGTGACGTCCTTCAGGTGGGCGTCCTTGGTGTAGCCCGCCAGCAGCCGGCCGGCGGCGGAGGCGTCGTCGGTGGCGGCGGCCGCCTCACCGATCCTGCCCTGCTGCCACGCGGTGAGGAAACGGGTGGAGGCCGTGCGGATCTCCGCGGCGCTGAGCGGGCCGGTTTTGACGGCCTTGTGGTCGGCCGCGGCGGGCGTGCGCTCGTCGGCGGCGGCACCGCCGCCGGTCAGCGCGTAGACGGCGAACCCGGCGCCGCCGACGGCCAGCGCGATCATCCCGCCGACCACGGCGGGCGCGGTCGTCCTCCGTCGCTCGGCGACGTGCCTTCTCTTGCCCACAGCCTCAGTTCCTCCGTGCGATCCCCAGGATCCCCGTAGCCCTCACACTCCCCAACGACGCCACTCACCTTAAGGTCCCCGTCTCGGAGGGTGATCCCGGCGGCAAATCCGTAGCACGCTTGCGACATTCCGCGCGGGACGCACGCCCCCGGCACGCGCGCGTGGCGGCGGGCGGCGCGCGCCGGCCGCCCCTCACACCCAGGTGTCCAGCCACATCCGCGACCGCCAGGAGTCGATCGGGATCGCCGTGCCCGTGTAGAGCGGCCAGAAATAGATGAAGTTCCAGGCGATCAGCAGCACCAGGACGCCCGCCGCCGTCGCGCCGATCACGCGGCGGGTGTCGGAGGAGCCCGGCGGTCCGATGATCGCGCCGATCATCATCGCCACCGCCAGGCACAGGAACGGCAGGAAGACGACGGCGTAGAACAGGAAGATCGTCCGCTCCTGGTACAGGAACCACGGCAGATACCCCGCCGCGATCCCGCACGCGACGGCACCGGCGCGCCAGTCGCGGCGGAACGCCCACCGCCACAGCACGTACAGGATCGCGAAGCAGGCCGCCCACCACAGCAGCGGCGTGCCGATCGCGAGCACCTCACGGGCGCACTTCTCGCCCGCGTTCGCCGGGCAGCCGTCGGCGCCGGGGCTCGGGGACTCGTAGAAGTACGACACCGGACGGCCCAGCACGATCCAGCTCCAAGGGTTGGACTGGTAGGTGTGCGGGGAGGTCAGGCCGACGTGGAACTTGTACACCTCGTGCTCGTAGTGCCACAGGCTGCGCAGCCAGTCCGGCAGGAAGGTCCAGCTGCCGCCCCTGCCGTCGGTGGCCGCCCAGTTGCGGAAGTAGCCGCCGGTGCCGTCCGTCGGAGAAAGGATCCAGCCGAGCCAGGAGAGCAGGTAGACGGCGATCGCCACCGGGACCGTCGCCAGGAAGGCGATGCCCGTGTCGTACTTCAGGGCCGCCGCGTACGGGCGGTGGGCGCCGGCCGTCTTCCGGGCGCCGACGTCCCACAGCACCGCCAGCACACAGAACGCGGCCAGGATGTACAGGCCGTTCCACTTGGTGCCGATGGCCAGGCCCAGCATCAGCCCGGCCGCCCAGCGCCAGGGGCGCAGCCCGAAGCGGAAGGTGTCGGCGACCTGCCCGTCCGGGCGGACCCGGCCGTCGGCGTCCACCGGCAGGGCGGCGGCCAGCCTCTCCCGTGACCGGTCCCGGTCGACGACCAGACAGCCGAACGCGGCCACCACGAAGAACATCAGCACGCCGTCGAGCAGCGAGGTCCGGCTCATCACGAAGTGCAGGCCGTCCACCGCCATCAGCGCGCCCGCGAGGCAGCCGAGGAAGGTCGAACGGAACAGCCGGCGCCCGATCCGGCACAGCAGCAGCACGCTCAGCGTCCCGAGCAGCGCGGTCATGAACCGCCAGCCGAACGGATCGAACCCGAACATCAGCTCGCCGAGCCCGATGACGTACTTGCCGACCGGCGGATGCACGACGTACGCCGCGTCCGTCGGGATCGCGAGGTGGCCGTGCGTCTGCAGCACCAGGTCGTTGGCGTTCTTGTCCCAGTTGACCTCGAACCCGCGGTGGACGAGCGCCCAGGCGTCCTTGGCGTAGTACGTCTCGTCGAATATCACCGCGCGCGGGCTGCCCAGGTTCCAGAACCGCATCAGGCCCGCCATCAGCGTCACCAGCAGTGGACCGCCCCAGCCCGACCAGCGGGTGATCCGCTCGGCCAGGACCGGCGGCACGCCGAGCACCTGCCACAGCCGGGGGCCCGGCTCGGCGTACGGCGGCACCAGCCGGTCGCGCACGTCGCCCGAGGGCGCGTCCTCGGCCGGTACGTACCCGAATCGGCGCAGCCGCTGCTGCCACGACGGCCGCTGGTCGTGCGGCGTCCGGCCCTGCCGGAGGTCCATGGAGGACGCGGTACTGGTCACCCGCGCCATGGTAGGGAACCGTTCTGTGCGAGTCCCGTGCATGTGGGGTACCGGTCGGGATGCGGTCGTTCCCCGGCCGGACTGTCAGTGGTTCCTGCGAGGATGGGAGCGTGACTGGAACCCTTGTCCTCGCAGGTACCCCCATCGGCGACATCGCGGACGCACCGCCCCGGCTGGCCGAGGAACTCGCCGGTGCCGACGTGGTCGCCGCCGAGGACACCCGGCGGCTGCGCCGGCTCACCCAGGCCCTCGGCGTCATGCCCAAGGGCCGCGTGGTGTCGTACTTCGAGGGCAACGAGTCCGCCCGCACTCCGGAGCTTGTCGAGGAACTGCTCGGCGGCGCGCGCGTGCTGCTCGTGACCGACGCCGGGATGCCGTCCGTCTCCGACCCGGGCTACCGGCTGGTCGCGGCCGCTGTCGAGAAGGACATCCGGGTCACCGCGGTACCCGGGCCGTCCGCCGTCCTCACCGCGCTCGCGCTGTCCGGACTGCCCGTCGACCGCTTCTGCTTCGAGGGCTTCCTGCCGCGCAAGGCCGGCGAGCGCCTGTCCCGGCTCCGGGAGGTCACGGCCGAGCGGCGCACGCTGGTCTACTTCGAGGCCCCGCACCGGCTCGACGACACCCTCGCCGCCATGAGTGAGGTCTTCGGCGCGGACCGGCGGGCCGCCGTGTGCCGGGAGCTGACCAAGACCTACGAGGAGGTACGGCGCGGCCCGCTGGCCGAGCTGGCGCAGTGGGCCGCGGAGGGGGTCCGCGGGGAGATCACCGTGGTGGTCGAGGGGGCGCCGGAGAGCGCTCCCGAGGAACTGGACGCCGCGGAGCTGGTACGTCGGGTACGCGCGCGTGAGGAGGCGGGGGAGCGGCGCAAGGAGGCGATCGCGGCGGTGGCCGTGGAGGCGGGGGTGCAGAAGAGGGTTGTCTTCGACGCCGTGGTTGCAGCGAAGAGCTCCGCAGGGTGAACCGGGGGCCGGGCAGCGCCGTCCGGGCTTGGGTTTCGCGGTGGGCCGCGGGTCCGTCGTCGCTTGTCGCGCCGAGCGGCGGAACCGCATGTCGATACGGCCCCGAGCCCCTGTGGCGCGCTGCCCCTGGCCTGCACTGATAACCCCTCTGAGCAGGGCTCTTCTCTTGTGAGCGGGTGGGCCATGGGACGGCAAAGGGTCGTCGCCGATGGCAAAGGGAAACGCCGCCGACCGGGGCCTTTTCGGCAAGGAAGACCCAAATCGCCTCCAACACTCGACAGCCCTGGTGCGTTCGCGCTGGTGAAGGCGTCCACTGGTTGAAGAGACGCCCCGTCGAGGGGCGCTTTGTCCAGCGGACAAGAGGAGCTGGCATGAGCGAGATCGCAGGGCAGACCGGCCTCCGTGGCACGCCTACAGCCGTCGTTCACGAGTCGTATTCGTTCGCGTGCATGCGCTGCGGGCACGGCTGGGAGCAGTCGTACGAGATAGAGCACCACACGGATGCCGACGGGCACGAGTTCGTGCTGTACGTGGCCGACGGCCGGGTCGTGCCGTCGCCGCTGAGCCGGCCCAGCTGCCAGAACTGCGACGGTCACGTCGTGCGGATCATGCGCGCGGGGCAGGTCTCGTCGGTGCGCGGCGTCGCCGAGCGGCACCACGCCGTGCCGCAGGCGGGCCCGGTCGAGGCGCCCCAGGTGCCCACGGAGCCCACGGAACCGCACCACTGGCACCTGTCCGACCTCCTCCACCCGTTCCAGCGCAAGGCCGGCTGAGCGGAGCACCGGCCGGTGACGGCATGCCCCTTTCGTAGGATCGGGGCATGCCTTCGAACGCCGGCCAGACCTCCAAGGGCGACAAGAACGCCGCACCGCCGCTTCCGCCGCCGCTGCGGGTTCCGGTCGCCGACTCGCACACCCACCTCGACATGCAGTCCGGCACGGTCGAGGAGGGCCTCGCGAAGGCCGCGTCGGTGGGAGTGACGACCGTCGTCCAGGTCGGCTGCGACATCAAGGGCTCGCAGTGGGCCGCCGAGACCGCCGCCGCCCACGACAGCGTCCACGCCACCGTCGCCCTCCACCCCAACGAGGCCCCGCGCATCGTGCACGGCGACCCCGACGGCTGGTCCCGGCAGGGCGCCCGGGAGCCGGGCGGCGACACGGCGCTCGACGAGGCCCTCGCCGAGATCGACCGGCTCGCCGGGCTGCCCCAGGTGAAGGGCGTCGGGGAGACGGGGCTGGACCACTTCCGCACCGGCCCGGAGGGCAAGGCGGCCCAGGAGCGGTCCTTCCGCGCCCACATCGAGATCGCCAAGCGGCACGGCAAGGCGCTCGTCATCCACGACCGCGAGGCGCACGCCGACGTCCTGCGCGTGCTCAAGGAGGAGGGCGCCCCCGAGCGCACCGTCTTCCACTGCTACTCCGGGGACGCGGCGATGGCGGAGATCTGCGCCCGCGAGGGCTACTTCATGTCCTTCGCCGGCAACGTCACCTTCAAGAACGCCCAGAACCTGCGGGACGCCCTCGCCATCGCCCCGCTGGAGCTGGTCCTCGTGGAGACCGACGCGCCCTTCCTCACTCCCGCGCCGTACCGCGGGCGCCCCAACGCGCCGTATCTGATCCCCGTCACCGTGCGTGCGATGGCCGCCGTGCGCGGCATCGACGAGGACGCGCTCGCCACGGCCCTCGCCGCCAACACCGCCCGCGCCTTCGGCTACTGAGCCGCCCGTCGTTCCGCTGAGCCGCCTGTTCGAGCAGTGGGCGCACACTCGACGGGCAACAGTGCGTAGTCGCGTCGCTTTGGAGAGTGACGGACGCTCCGCTAGGTTCTGGGGGCCCGATCCGGACCCCTCTGGCACCTCTGGAGCGTGTCGGCGTGAGCAAGTCGCAGTACGAGACGTTCGAGACCTACGAGCCGTATGAGCCGTATGAGCCGTATGAGCCGTATGAGTCGTACGGCCCGTACCAGGGCTACGGCCCGTACGAGCCCTACGACCCCTACGGTCCCGACAGCACGGTGCACACCGCGGAGACCCTGTCGTACGGCCTGTACGCGGACACCTACCGGCCCGCCTACGAGGCGCAGGCCTACTTCGTCACCGAGCCGGTGCTGCCCCGGCAGGGCGGGGGCGGCGTGCCGCAGGCGGGCGGCGCGGGATACGACGGGAGCCCGGGGGACGCCGGGAGTGCGACGGGCGACGGCGGCGCCTCGGCCGGAGAAGGGGCGGACGTGGGCGGGACGGCCGCCGGTGTGACCGGGCGGGCCGCACGCCGGCGCAGGGTGCGCTGCGCCGAGCGCCCGGAGTCCGCCGTACGCCGTCTGCTGCCGCAGGCGCTGGTCGTGGCCTTCCTCGCCGGCGGCACCACCGCGTTCGTCGCCAAGGACAAGGCGGTCGAGCTGACCGTCGACGGCAGACCGCGCACCCTGCACACCTTCGCCGACGACGTGCACGAACTCCTCGCCGACGAGGGCGTGCGCGTGGGGGCGCACGACAAGGTCTCGCCCGCCTCGGGCGCGCCGCTCGCCGGCGGAGACACGGTCGCCGTGCGCTACGGACGCCCCGTCCGGCTCACCCTGGACGGCCAGCGGCACGAGGTGTGGACCACGGCGCACACGGTGGAAGGCGCGCTGGACGAACTGGGGGTGCGCGCGGAGGGCGCGTACCTGTCCACCTCGCGCTCCCAGCCCATCGGACGCGCCGGACTCGCGCTCGACGTACGCACCGAGCGCGCCGTCACGATCATGGCCGACGGCCGGACCCGGACCATCCGCACCAACGCGGCCACCGTCCGCGAGGCCGTCGAGGAGGCCGGGATCGGCCTGCACGGCCAGGACACCACCTCCGTGCCGCTCGACAGCTTCCCCCGGGACGGGCAGACGGTGACCGTGCTCCGGGTCAGCGGCAGCCGGGAGGTCCGCGAGGAGCAGATCCCCTTCGAGACCGAGCGCACCGCGGACCCCACCCTCTTCGTGGGCGCCGAGGTCGTCGTACAGCCCGGGCAGCCCGGACTGCGGCGCGACACCTTTCTGCTGCGCATCGTCAACGGGGTCCGGGAGAAGCCGCACCGGGAGGCGTCCGAGGTGGTGCGCAAACCGCGCAAACAGATCGTGAAGGTGGGCACCAAACCGCGGCCGCACTCCACGTCCGGCGCCGACCACCTGAACTGGCACGGACTCGCCGCCTGCGAGTCCGGCGGCCGCCCGCACGCGGTCGACCCCTCCGGGACGTTCGGCGGGCTCTACCAGTTCGACATCGGCACCTGGCACGCCCTCGGCGGCTCCGGCCGCCCCCAGGACGCCCCGGTGGAGGAACAGACCTCCCGCGCGAAGAAGCTGTACACGCGCCGCGGGTCCACACCGTGGCCGCACTGCGGGGCGCGACTGCACGGTTAGCCGGGCGGTACAGCGCCGCCGTGCTGCCGGCCGGCCCCCGGTGCGGGTGCGTCGCACCCGCACCGGGCACCTGGCCGCCCGGTCAAGAACATCCCCGTACCCTTGTCCCGTGAGCAGCCCCACCCCCGACGCCCTCCTCGGTCCCGCCGACATCCGTGAACTCGCGGCAGCGCTCGGTGTCCGGCCCACCAAGCAGCGCGGCCAGAACTTCGTGATCGACGCCAACACGGTCCGCCGTATCGTCCGCACCGCCGAGGTCCGCCCCGAGGACGTGGTCGTCGAGGTCGGCCCGGGGCTCGGCTCCCTCACGCTCGCACTGCTGGAGGTCGCCGACCGGGTCACCGCCGTCGAGATCGACGACGTGCTCGCCGCGGCCCTGCCCACGACCATCGGGGCGCGCATGCCGGCGCGCGCCGACCGGTTCGCGCTCGTCCACACCGACGCGATGCACGTCACCGAACTGCCCGGCCCCCCGCCGACGGCGCTGGTGGCGAACCTCCCCTACAACGTCGCCGTCCCCGTGCTGCTGCACATGCTCGACACCTTCCCGAGCATCGAGCGCACCCTCGTGATGGTGCAGTCCGAGGTCGCCGACCGGCTCGCCGCCACGCCCGGCAACAAGGTGTACGGCGTGCCGTCGGTGAAGGCCAACTGGTACGCCGAGGTGAAGCGGGCCGGCGCCATCGGCCGCAATGTCTTCTGGCCCGCGCCGAACGTCGACAGCGGGCTGGTGTCGCTGGTGCGGCGGGCCGAGCCGATCAAGACCACCGCCTCCAAGGCCGAGGTCTTCGCCGTCGTCGACGCGGCCTTCGCACAGCGCCGCAAGACCCTGCGGGCGGCACTGGCCGGCTGGGCCGGGTCCGCCGCCGCGGCCGAGGCCGCCCTGGTCGCGGCCGGAGTCTCGCCCCAGGCGCGCGGCGAGTCGCTGACGGTGGAGGAGTTCGCCCGGATCGCCGAGCACAAGGAGACGAGCAAGAAGGAGACGAGCAAGTGAGCGTGACCGTACGGGTCCCGGCCAAGGTCAACGTCCAGCTCGCGGTCGGCGCCGCCCGCGTGGACGGCTTCCACGACCTCGCCAACGTCTTCCTCGCCGTCGGCCTGTACGACGAGGTGACCGTGACCCCGGCGGAGGAACTCCGCATCACCTGCGAGGGCCCGGACGCCGACCAGGTCCCGCTCGACCGCACCAACCTCGCCGCACGCGCGGCCATCGCCCTCGCCGGGCGCCGGGGCATCGAACCCGACGTCCACATCCACATCGCCAAGGACATCCCGGTCGCCGGCGGCATGGCCGGCGGCAGCGCGGACGGCGCGGGCGCGCTGCTCGCCTGCAACACGCTCTGGGGCACGGGTGCCTCGCGGGCGGAACTGCTCGCGATCTGCGCCGAGTTGGGCAGCGATGTGCCGTTCAGCCTGGTCGGGGGCGCTGCTCTCGGTATCGGGCGGGGCGAGCAACTGACCGCGCTGGAGGTCGGCGGCAGCTTCCCCTGGGTGTTCGCGATGGCCGGGCGGGGGCTGTCGACCCCGGCGGTCTTCCGCGAGTTCGACCGGCTCGCGGAGGGGCGGGAGATCCCGGAGCCGGTGGCCTCGGCGGAACTGCTGGAGGCGCTGGCGAAGGGGGACGCCGAGGCGCTGGGCGCGGCCGTCTCCAATGACCTTCAGCCTGCGGCGCTGTCCCTGTTCCCGGAGCTGGCGCACACGCTGGAGGCGGGGCGCGGGGCGGGTGCGCTCGCCGCGCTGGTGTCGGGTTCCGGTCCCACGACGGCCTTCCTCGCGCGGGACGCGGAGTCGGCGGATAAGGTGGCGGCGGCCCTGCGGGCGTCCGGCATGTGCAGGGCGGTGCGGACGGCGGCGGGGCCGGTGGCGGGGGCGACGGTCCTCTAGGGCTTCAGAGTTCGTCGATCGCCGTCAGGTCGATGTCGATGGGGTAGGGCTTGTCGACCTTGATGCGATCGCGGTAGGTGCCGGTCGACCGGTACGTGCCGGTGTCCTCCGACAGCTCGAAGACGTCGATGGCGGGGTGTTTGTCCGGCCCGGTCATCTCGACCAGCCAGTAGTACCGGATGCCCGCCGCAGCGTACTTGTGCGTCTTGGTGAGCCGGTCGCGGGCTTCGGACTCCGGTGAGATGACCTCGACGGCGAGCACGACGTCCTTGCCCTCGAAGTACGTCTGGTCCGGCCCCTTCTTGGCAGCTGCCCTGATCACGGAGATGTCCGGTTCGGGGCCGTTGCGCCGGTCGAGTACGACGGTCATCTCGCGCGCGACCTTCAATTCGGTCGGCAGAGTGCGGCGCAGACCGCTTACCAGCAGGTCGATCGCGGCGAAGTGGAAGTAGCGCTGCGGGCTCACGAGGACCAGGCTCCCGTCGATCAGCTCGGTGTGCGGCGGGAGATCCGGCATTGTCAACAGGTCATCGACGGTGTAGCCGTCCATCGGGGGCATCCGCCATCCGGACCGCTCGGCAGGCTGGGCTGTCATGGTTCCTCCCATGGACAAGATCCTGGGGCCTGCCCTCCACGGTAGCGGCCGTATCCCGATCACGTCATCACAAAGAGTGACAACCCCCTCGCGCCCCGCCCTCACCCCCGCAGGGCCTACGCTAGAAGGCTGACCGACCCCCGCACGCAGGAGTGAAATGGCCGTCAACCTGGTCAATGTCGAGAACGTCAGCAAGGTGTACGGCACCCGTGCCCTGCTGGACGGCGTCTCGCTCGGCGTGTCGGAAGGGGACCGGATCGGGGTCGTCGGGCGCAACGGCGACGGCAAGACCACCCTCGTCCGGATGCTCGCCAAGCTGGAGGAGGCCGACACCGGGCGCGTCACGCACTCCGGCGGGCTGCGGTTCGGCGTGCTCACCCAGCACGACTCCCTCGACCCCGCCGCCACCGTCCGCCACGAGGTCATCGGCGACATGGCCGACCACGAGTGGGCGGGCAACGCCAAGGTCAGGGACGTGCTGACCGGGCTGTTCGGCGGGCTCGACCTGCCGGGCTTCCCGAAGGGGCTGGACACCGTCATCGGGCCGCTGTCCGGTGGCGAGCGGCGCCGTATCGCGCTCGCCAAGCTGCTCATCGAGGAACAGGACCTGATCGTCCTGGACGAGCCCACCAACCACCTCGACGTCGAGGGCATCGCCTGGCTCGCGCAGCACCTGCGGAACCGGCGCTCGGCGCTGGTGTGCGTGACCCACGACCGCTGGTTCCTGGACCAGGTGTGCACGCGCATGTGGGACGTGCAGCGCGGCGACGTGTACGAGTACGAGGGCGGTTACTCCGACTACGTCTTCGCGCGGGCCGAGCGCGAGCGCATCGCGGCCACCGAGGAGGCCAAGCGGCAGAACCTGATCCGCAAGGAACTGGCCTGGCTGCGGCGCGGCGCCCCCGCACGCACCTCCAAGCCGCGTTTCCGGGTCGAGGCCGCCAACGAGCTGATCGCGGACGTACCGCCGCCGCGGGACAGCAGCGAGCTGATGAAGTTCGCCTCCTCGCGGCTGGGCAAGACCGTCTTCGACCTGGAGAACGTCACCGTGCAGGCCGGGCCGAAGGTGCTGCTCAAGCACGTCACCTGGCAGCTCGGACCGGGTGACCGGATCGGCCTCGTCGGCGTGAACGGCGCCGGCAAGACCTCGCTGCTGCGCGCGATGGCGGACGCGGCCCGCAGCGAGGGCGAGAAGCAGCCCGCCGGCGGCCGTGTCGCCGTCGGCAGGACGGTCAGGCTCGCCTACCTCTCCCAGGAGGTCGCCGAACTCGACCCCACCTGGCGGGTGCTGGAGGCCGTGCAGCGGGTCCGCGAGCGCGTCGACCTCGGCAAGGGGCGCGAGATGACCGCCGGGCAGCTGTGCGAGACGTTCGGCTTCAACAAGGAGAAGCAGTGGACGCCGGTCGGCGACCTGTCCGGTGGTGAGCGCCGCCGCCTGCAGCTGCTGCGGCTGCTCATGGACGAGCCCAACGTCCTCTTCCTGGACGAGCCCACCAACGACCTCGACATCGAGACCCTGACCCAGCTGGAAGACGTCCTCGACGGCTGGCCCGGCTCGATGATCGTGATCTCCCACGACCGGTTCTTCGTCGAGCGGACCACCGACCGGGTCTTCGCCCTCCTCGGCGACGGCACCCTGCGGATGCTGCCGCGCGGCATCGACGAGTACCTGGAACGGCGGCAGCGCATGGAGGAGGCGGTCGCCGCGCAGGCGGCCGCCGCGGCGCCCAAGCCGGCCACCACGGAGAAGAGCGCCGCCGACCAGCGCGCCGCCAAGAAGGAACTCCAGAAGATCGAGCGCCAGTTGGACAAGATCTCGGAGAAGGAGTCCAGGCTGCACGCCCAGATCGCCGAGAACGCCACCGACTTCGCCAAGGTGGCCGATCTGGATGCCCAGTTGCGCGATCTCGCGGGGGAGCGCGAGGAACTGGAGCTGCGCTGGCTGGAGTTGGCCGAAGACGCGTGAGCGGCGCCCGCTCCCGCCCCGGCGCGCGGGGCTGTTGCGCGCGCCGCGTGAAGGGGGCGTGAAGGCGCGTAACGGCGGCATCACGGGCCGGTCGTCCCTTGGGAACAGCGGCGGATCCGAGCCCGTGTGCTGTCAGTACCGGGTGATAGAAAGGGCCGTCTGAGAACGTCTGAGTAACGACCCAGGGTCCGTCAAGAACCTCAGGGCGTGGCGAAAAATCAGTGAACGAGGGGGAAGAGCGCTGATGACCCAGCCGCCCAACCAGCCGCCGCAGGGCGGATTCGGAGCGCCGCAGGGCCCCCCGCCGCAGGGTGGCGGATTCGGCCCCCCTGAGACGCCACCGGGCATACCCCCCACGCCCCCGCCGCCCGCCACCCCGCCGCAGCCGCCCCAGCCGGCCTACGGCTACCCCCAGCAGCCGGGCCCGTACGGCGCCCCCACCCCGCCCGGCACCCCGGGCCCCTACGGCTATCCGCAGCAGCCCGGCCCGTACGGCGCGCCGCCCCAGCCCGGGTTCGGTCAGCAGCCTCCGTACCAGGGCGCCCCCGGCACCGCGCCGGGCGGCGGGACCAGGGCGAGGACCGCGCTGATCATCGGTGCGGCGGTCGCTGCGCTGATGGTCATCGGCGGCACCGTCTACGCGGTCACGAGCGGCGGTGGAGGCAAGAAGAAGCCGGTCGCCCAGCAGAGCGACGACGCCAAGCACTCCGCGACCGGCACACCCTCGCCGAGCGGTGCGAGCACGTACGGCGGCGGTGGCGACCCGGAGAACCTCAACGCGGGCCGCAAGGCCGGTGAGTCGAAGGTGCTCTGGTACAAGTCGGCACCGGACGCCCCGGGCGCCGGCGCCGACGCGCCCGGTATGTGGGTCACCGACAAGACGGTGGTGAAGGCGGCGTACAAGCAGGTCTTCGCGTACGACGTCGCCTCCGGCGGATCCGCGTGGGACACGATCTCCTTCCCGCAGAAGATCTGCGCGGTCACCGCGCGGAAGTCGGACGACGACAAGGTCGTCGTGGCGTACACGAACAGCGCGGGCGACGGCGCCAAGTGCAACCAGCTGCAGCAGATCGACCTGGCCACCGGCGAGAAGGGCTGGAGCACCACGGTCGCCGACAACTCGCTGTTCGACAGCACGCTCAACATCGAGCTGACCGTGAGCGGCAGGACGCTGATGGTGGGGCGTCAGGAGTCGGGCACGGCGTACGACATCGACAGCGGCAAGAAGCTGTACGACAAGGAGAAGTACGGCGCGTCCTGCTTCCCGGCGGCGTACGCGGGCGGCACCGGCCGGCTGATCCAGGTGGCCTCCTGCGGTGTCGGCGGCAGCAACGAACACGACGAGATCCAGGAACTGGATCCGGCCACCGGCAAGGTGCGCTGGACACAGGCGGTCAAGAAGGGCTGGCAGGTCACCCGGACGTTCTCCGTCGACCCGCTGGTGGTCTATGTGACCAACCAGGACAAGAACTCCTGGAACATCCTGACGTTCACCAAGGACGGCAAGCTCCGGTCCCAGGTCAGGACGAACGTGAAGTTCAACCCCCACTGCGACTCGGCGGCCCTCGAACGCGGCCTGCAGGGCTGCCCGGGTGTCGTCGCGGACGGCGACACGCTGTACCTGCCGACGGACACCACCGCCACCGCCAACGAGATCGTCGCGATCAGCCTGGCCGACGGCAAGGCGAGGTGGCGGACCAAGTCCCCGGCCGACGAGCCCATGTCTCCGGTGAAGCTGGAGGGCGGCAAGCTCGTCGCCTATGTGCAGCCGTCGTACGACACGGGCGGCCAGGTGGTGGAGATCCCGGCCACCGGCTCCTCCCACAAGCCCACCAAGCTGCTGCAGAACCCCCAGAGCACGGCCCAGATCGAGGACACCTTCTACGACGCCGTCGTGGACTGGTCCGGCGGGCGGTTCTTCATCTCCTCCGGCCGCCTGTCCGGCAGCGACCAGGCCAGGGAGAAACTGATCATGGCCTTCGGCAACTGAGCCGTTCGTACCGGTCCGTTCCCCGTCCCACCGAATCCCCTTCTCCGTCCGGCCTTCACGGCCACACCGAGGTACCCGTCTCATGACCCAGCCGCCCCCTCCGCCGCCGAACCAGCCCCCGCAGCAGGGCGGTTTCGGCCCCCCGAGCCCGCAGCAGCAGCCCCCGCAGCCGCAGCCCGGTTACGGATATCCGCAGGCGCCCCAGCCCCCGCAGCCCGGCTACGGCTACCCGCAGGCCGCCTCGGCCCCACAGCCCCCGCAGCCGCCCCAGCCCGGTTACGGCTACCCCGGCGCGCAGCAGAACCCCTACGCGCAGCCCGCGCAGCCGGGCTACGGCTATCCGGGCCAGCCGCCGACGGTTCCGATGCAGCCGCAGCCGGGGCAGCCCGGCGGCGGACGGAACAACACCGTGCTGTTCATCGTCGTCGCCGCGGTCGTAGCCATCGCGCTGATCGTCGCCGGCGGCATCTGGTACGGCAACTCCTCCGGGGACAACGGCAAGAAGCACGACACCGCGTCCTCCAGCGGCGGCACCGGCGGCAAGAACGGCAGCGGCGGGAGCGCGGGCGGCGGCACGGAGAAGGTGCCGGCCGACCCCTCGGCCAAGCTGCTGTACCAGGTGCCCATGCCCACCGCGAACGACATCGTCAGGACCGTCGGTTCCTGGCTGACCGACAAGGCGTACGTCAAGACCGGCGTCGCCGAGGTCGTCGGCTACGACCGGGTCAAGGGCACCAAGCTGTGGACGCTCAAGCTGCCCGGCCCGGTCTGTGCGGCCAGCAGGCACGCCACCGCGGACGACAAGACCGCGATCACCTACCAGCCGAAGTGGGACACGAACAAGACCATCGCGGGCTGCTCCCAGATCGCGGCGATCGACCTCGACTCGGGGAAGATGCTCTGGACCAAGACGGTCAAGTCCGGGGACTACCCGGTCGACTACCAGAACGTGACGGTCGCCCAGCGCACCGTCGCGGTCGGCGACACCGAAGGCGGTGCCGCCTTCGACCTCGACTCCGGCAAGGCGCTGTGGCTGCCGAAGCCGGGCGACGACTGCTACGACGCGGGCTACGGCGGTGGCACCAAGCTCGTCGCGGTGCGCAACTGCGGAGACTCGGACAACAAGCGGGTGCTCATCCAGACCCTCGACCCGAAGACCGGCAAGGTGATCTCCGAGTACCGGATGGACTCGGGCATCGAGTACGCCTCGGTCGTCTCCACCGACCCGCTGGTGGTGGCCGCCGAAGCCGGCCAGGACAGCCAGGCCCAGGACTACTTCTCGATCGACAACAAGACCGGCAAGCTCCTCGCGCACATCTCCGCGCCGAGCAACACCTACGGCGGCAGGTGCGACAGCAGCCGCACCGAGGACTGCAAGGAGGTCGTCGTCGGGGACGGCAAGCTGTACCTGCCGACCGACGAGCACGACGGCACCGGCCAGTACAGCAGGACCAACGAGATCGTCTCCTTCGACCTGAGCACCGGCAAGCCGACCGGTCAGCGCGCCGAGGCCGGGGACGGCTACACGCTCTCCCCGCTGCGCATGGACGGCTCGAACCTGCTCGCCTACAAGCGGCCGCCGTACGACAAGGGCGGTCAGGTCGTCAGCATCGACGGCGGGTCGTTCCAGCAGACCAAGCTGCTGGAGAACCCGGCCACGAAGAACGCGCACGACGCGGAGGACAGCATGCTGCCCGATTCCGCGGAGATCCTCTTCGGAGACGGACGCCTCTACATGTCGGACGTCTTCGCCGACAAGAAGGGCTCGGCGTCGTTCAGCAAGGACCTGGTGGTGGTGTTCGGCACGAGCGGCTGACCGAACGGCCGACCGCCGGGCGAGAGCGCCGGCGGCTCTCGCCCGAATGAGTGACTTGCCGAGAAGTGCCCCGGATTTCATCGATCCGGGGCACTTCTCATCAGTAGGGGCAGCGCGACGTCGAACAAGCGTGTAGCTTCCGGGGGCATGAAGGACGAGGTGCCGGGGGGCCCTCTGTCCGTGCGGACCGGTGGGCGTCCATAGTGGGGCATCCATGGGGGGGGGACTGGGGGGTTGCTCTATGGGAGTGCGGCTCATGGTCGTCGACGACCATCGCCTGCTCGCGGAGGCGCTCGCGTCGGCGCTCAAGCTGCGCGGGCACCGGGTGCTCGCCGCGGCGGCGCCGGCAGCGGGCGCGGCGGACCTGGTGATCGCGCGGGCACCGGAGGTGTGCCTGCTGGGTACGGCGGCGCCGGCCGAACCGGGCGTGTTCGATCCGGTGGTGAAGATCAAGCGGGAGCGGCCGCAGGTCGCCGTGCTGGTCCTCGGCCCGGTGCCGTCGCCGCGGGGGATCGCGGCGGCGTTCGCGGCCGGGGCGTCGGGGTACGTCCGTCACGACGAGCGGATCGAGGGCGTCGAGCGGGCGATCATGAAGGCGCGGGCGGGGGAGGCGGCTGTTGCTCCGCAGTTGCTGCAGGGCGCGTTCGGGGAACTGCTCAATCCTGCCGCGCAGCCCGATGACGAGGCCCAGCGGTTGCTGTCGATGCTGACGCCGAGGGAGGTGGAGGTGCTGGTGCGGGTGGCCGACGGGGAGGACACCCGGCTGATCGCGGCCGGGATGGGCATCGCACCGAGCACGGCCCGTACTCACGTCCAGCGCGTGCTGATGAAGCTGGGGGTCGGGTCGCGGCTGGAGGCGGCGGCGTTGGCCGCGCGGACGGGGTTGCTGGACCGGGCGGGTCCTTTGGGCACCGGCAGCGAGTAGGGGCGCCCCGTAGGGAGCGCGGGGAACTGCGCGACCAGCCACGACGAACCCGCGGCCGGGAGACGGCCCGCGCCCCTACGGCGCTGCCGCTCCCGGCCGACGTCACTCCGCGGGGAACTGCGCGACCAGCGCCCCCACGCACCCGCACACGGGAACGGCGCCTACTCGCCCTCACGTTCCTCCGGCAACCCCTCCGGAGGAAGCGGCGGCGGAGTCGGCCGGAGCTTCAGCCAGGCCAGGAAGAAGATGCCCAGCAGGAGCATGCCGATCCCGGTCCACAGGTTGATGTTGACGCCCTGGGCCTTGTCGATGGCGGCCTGGGAGTCGGTGATGCCGGTGATCGTGACGATGACGCCGTACAGCACGAACAGGCCGCCGATGATGCGGCGCAGGTCGAAGATGCGGGCCGCGGTCGCGGACTTGCCCTCCAGATCGGTGACTTCACGCGCCACCTCGTCCTCGGTGTAGTGGTGGTGGCGGTCAGGGCGCTCGGGGTGTTCAGACATGGTTTCCTCGATCCTCCCGCGTCAGAACGAGAACGGGACGTAGCAGGCGGCGGCCAGCACGACCGCGCCCCAGCCCAGCAGGGCCGGCCTGCGGTACCAGGCCTCGTCGCCGGGCGCGGGGGGTTCGGACATGCCGGGGGAGCGGGTGCCGTAGACCAGGCCCTGCAGCTCCTGCGCCGGCTTCGGCTTGGTGAACAGGGACACCGCGACCATCACGACCGCACCGGCGACGAAGCCCGCGATCGCGGACACGAAGTTGGCGCCCTGGTCGGAGGGGATGGCGATGATCCCCTTCTTGTAGAAGACGAAGTAGTTGATCATCGCGGTCACGGTGCCCGCGAGCAGGCCCCAGAAACCGGACTTGGCGGACGCGCGCTTCCAGAACATGCCGACGATGAACACGACGAACATCGGCACGTTGAAGAAGGAGAACAGCGTCTGCAGGTAGCTCATGATGTTCGAGAACGAGGACGCCAGGAACGCCGTGCCGATGGAGGCGAGGACGCCGACCACGGTGATCAGGCGGCCGAACCGCACGTAGTACGCGTCCTCACGGCCGCGCACCACGTACTTCGCCCAGATGTCGTTGGTGAACACGGTGTTGAAGGACGACACGTTCGCCGCCATGCCGGCCATGAAGGCGGCGAGCAGACCGGTGACAGCGATGCCGAGCACGCCGTTGGGCAGCAGTTCCTGCATCAGGTACGGGATGGCGTCGTTGTACTGCAGACCGGAGCCGGAGGTGCCGATCTTCGGCACGAGCGCGGCGGCGACCAGGCCCGGGATCATCACCAGGAAGACGATGAAGATCTTGGGGTAGGCCGCGATGAGCGGGGTGCGCTGACCGGCCGAGAGGTTCTTCGCGGACAGGGCGCGCTGTACCTCGGCGAAGTTGGTCGTCCAGTAGCCGAAGGACAGCACGAAGCCGAGGCCGAGGACGATGGTCAGCCAGTTCGCGCCGAGCGGGTTGGCGTGACCGATGCCGGTGCCGCCCCAGGCGGTGGTGAAGTTCGCTCCGTGCGTCGCGGTGAGCTTGTGGGTCAGCCCGCTCCAGCCGCCGGCCTTCCTCAGGCCGAGGACGGTGATCGGGATGAGGGCCGCCAGGATCACGAAGAACTGCAGGACCTCGTTGTAGATCGCGGAGGACAGGCCGCCGAGGGTGATGTACGCGAGCACGAAGGCGCCGGCGACCACGATGGCGACCCACTGCGGCCAGCCGAGCAGGGCCTCGACGACGATCGCGAGGGCGTAGAGGTTGACGCCGGCGATCAGGATGGCGGCGAACGCGAACAGGATCGAACTGAGCAGGTGCGCGCCCCGGTCGAAGCGCAGCAGCAGGAACTCGGGGACCGAGCGGACCTTGCTGCCGTAGTAGAACGGCATCATCACCAGGCCGAGGAAGACCATGGCGGGGATGGCACCGATCCAGTACCAGTGCACGGTGTAGGCGCCGTACTGGGCGCTGTTGGCGGCCATGCCCAGGATCTCGGTGGCCGCCAGGTTGGCCGAGATGAAGGCGAGGCCGGTGATCCAGGCGGGCAGCGAGCGTCCGGAGAGGAAGAAGTCGAGGCTGGTCTTCACCGAGCGGCGGGCCGCGAAGCCGATGCCGAGCACGACGACGAAGTAGATCGCCAGGATCGTGTAGTCCAGCCAGTTGGTGGGGAGCCGTAGCTGCGCCGCCAGATACAGGTGACTGTCTGTGGGGGTTTGCATGGGTACTCGCTTCGTTGCGCGAACTGATCAGAGCGGAACCTACGCCTCCGCGTTCATAAAATGAACACTTCTGTTGGTGTTCTTTGTTTGATCGTGATGATCCCGGGTGTTGTCGAGTTGTGGTCTGTTATGTTTGATTGTGTTGAGTGATTGGGTGCGGGACGTAGAGGAGTCCGGCGTTGAAGAAGACCTCGACACGACTGGCCGACGGTCGTGAGCTCATCTACTACGACCTGCGTGACGACATCGTGCGGGACGCCGTGGACCGCCGCCCGCTGGAGCGGACGCACACGACGTCCGAGGTCCGCCGTGATGTGCTGCTCGGCGACGCGGTCGCCGTCGCCTCCCACCGGCAGGGCCGTACGTACCATCCGCCGGCCGACGAGTGCCCCCTGTGCCCCACGCGGGGCGACCGGCTGAGCGAGATCCCGGAGGCGTCGTACGACGTCGTCGTCTTCGAGAACAGGTTCCCCTCCCTCGCCGGCGACTCCGGCCGCTGCGAGGTCGTCTGCTTCACCTCCGACCACGACGCCTCCTTCGCCGACCTGACGATCGCGCAGGCGCGCCTGGTGCTGGAGGCGTGGACGGACCGCACCTCGGAGCTGTCGCATCTGCCCTCCGTCGAGCAGGTCTTCTGTTTCGAGAACCGCGGTGCCGAGATCGGCGTGACCCTGGGCCACCCGCACGGACAGATCTACGCGTACCCCTTCACCACGCCGCGCACCGCGCTGATGCTCCGCTCGCTCGCCGCGCACAAGGAGGCGACCGGCGGCGAGAATCTCTTCGACTCCGTCCTGGAGCGGGAACTCGCCGAGGACCGGGTCGTCCTTGAGGGTGAACACTGGGTGGCGTTCGTGCCGTACGCGGCGCACTGGCCGTACGAGGTCCACCTGTACCCCAAGCGCCGTGTCCCCGATCTGCTCGCCCTCGACGAGGCGGCGCGCACAGAATTCCCCCAGGTCTATCTGGAACTCTTGAGGCGCTTCGACCGGATCTTCGGCGAAGGTGAGCCGCCCACGCCCTACATCGCGGCCTGGCACCAGGCCCCGTTCGGCGCGCTGGAGGAGTTCGACGGTGTCTCGCGGGACGACTTCGCGCTCCACCTCGAGCTTTTCACCATCCGCCGCACTTCCGGCAAGCTGAAGTTTCTCGCGGGTTCCGAGTCCGGCATGAGCGTGTTCATCAACGACGTGCCGCCGGAGCGCGCGGCAGAGCGACTGCGAGAGGTAGCGAGTTCATGAAGTACCTGGTGACGGGTGGCGCGGGTTACGTCGGCAGTGTCGTGGCCCAGCACCTGCTGCAGGCCGGCCACGAGGTCACCGTCCTCGACAACCTCTCCACCGGCTTCCGCGAGGGCGTGCCCGCCGGGGCGGCCTTCGTCGAGGGCGACATCCGCGACGCCGCCAAGTGGCTCGACCCCTCCTACGACGGCGTGCTGCACTTCGCCGCGTCCTCGCAGGTCGGGGAGTCGGTGGTGAAGCCGGAGAAGTACTGGGACAACAACGTCGCCGGCTCCATGGCACTGCTCGCCGCGATGCGCGAGGCCGGTGTCCGCACGCTCGTCTTCTCCTCCACGGCGGCCACGTACGGCGAGCCGGAGCAGGTCCCGATCGTGGAGAGCGCGCCGACGAGGCCGACCAACCCCTACGGCGCCTCCAAGCTGGCCGTCGACCACATGATCACCGGCGAGGCGAACGCCCACGGCCTGGCGGCGGTCTCCCTGCGCTACTTCAACGTGGCCGGCGCCCACGGCACCTGCGGCGAGCGCCACGACCCCGAGTCGCACCTCATCCCGCTGGTCCTCCAGGTCGCCCAGGGCCGCCGCGAGGCGATCTCCGTCTACGGCGACGACTACCCGACCCCGGACGGCACCTGCGTGCGCGACTACATCCACGTCGCCGACCTCGCCGAGGCCCACCTCCTCGCCCTGACGGCCGCCACCCCGGGCGAGCACCTGATCTGCAACCTCGGCAACGGCGAGGGCTTCTCCGTCCGCCAGGTCATCGAGACGGTCCGGCAGGTCACCGGCCACCCGATCCCCGAGATCGTGGCCCCGCGCCGCGGCGGTGACCCGGCCGTCCTGGTCGCCTCGGCGGACACGGCCCGCGAGAAGCTGGGCTGGAACCCGACCCGCGCGGATCTCGCGGGCATCGTCGCGGACGCCTGGGAGTTCGCACAGCACATCGCGAGGGAGCACTAGTGGGGGCACAGCAGGTCGCGGAGCGCTTCGCCGAGCTGTACGGCGCGGAGCCCGAGGGAGTGTGGGCGGCACCCGGCCGCGTCAACCTCATCGGCGAGCACACCGACTACAACGACGGCTTCGTGATGCCGTTCGCGCTGCCGCACCGGGCGATCGCGGCGGTCTCCCGCCGCACCGACGGCGTACTGCGGCTGCACTCGGCGGACATCGACGGCGGCGTGGCCGAGCTGAGCCTGGACGATCTCGTACCCGGGGGCGACGACGGCTGGACCTCCTACCCGGCGGGCGTGGTCTGGGCCCTGCGCGACGCGGGCCACGGCGTGACCGGTGCGGACGTCCACCTGTCCTCCACGGTCCCGACCGGCGCCGGCCTGTCCTCCTCGGCGTCCCTGGAGGTCGTGATCGCGCTCGCGCTGAACGACCTCCACGACCTGGGCCTGCCGCGCTGGAAGCTGGCCCGGCTGTGCCAGCGCGCCGAGAACGTCTACGTCGGCGCGCCCACCGGGATCATGGACCAGACGGCATCGGCCTGCTGCGAGCAGGGCCATGCGCTCTTCCTGGACACCCGCGACCTGTCCCAGCAGCAGATCCCCTTCGACCTCGCGGCCGAGGGCCTGCGCCTGCTGGTCGTGGACACCCAGGTCAAGCACGCCCACAGCGGCGGCGAGTACGGCAAGCGGCGGGCCGGCTGCGAGAAGGGCGCGGCACTGCTCGGCGTGGACGCGCTGCGGGACATCCCGTACGACGGGCTGGACGCGGCCCTCGCCCGCCTGGGCGACGAGGAGGAGGTCGTCCGCCTGGTCCGCCACGTGGTGACGGAGGACCGGCGGGTCGAGCGGGTCGTGGAGCTGCTGCGTGCCGGCGAGACCCGCGCGATCGGCCCCGTCCTCACCGAGGGACACGTCTCCCTGCGCGACGACTTCCGCATCTCCTGCCCGGAGCTGGACCTGGTCGTCGACACGGCCCTGGCGAACGGCGCCCTCGGCGCCCGGATGACCGGCGGCGGCTTCGGCGGCTCCGCGATCGTCCTGGCCGAGACGGCGGACGTCGACACCCTCACCAAGGCCATCGAGGAGGCCTTCGCGACAGCGGCCTTCACGTCCCCGCGGGTCTTCGAGGCGGTGCCTTCGGCGGGGGCGCGGCGGGTGGTGTGACGTCCGCCCCCGGGGTGTGGCGGCGCCGGGTGTCAGCGCTCGGCTCCGCCGCCCGCGAAGCGGACCGGTGAGACGAGGGCGATGCGGATGAGCCCGGGTTCGGGCGGCGGGGCGTCATGCACGGACGTGACGGTGAGAGCCGGGCGGGTCTGTGTGGCTTCGAGGCGCGTCGTGCAGAGCTTCATGCCACCGACGGTGGTGCCTGCCGACCGAGTGCCGGGCTCTTCTCCAGTTCGGCGCGGAGGGCTTCGACCGCTTCGAGGGCTCCGTGGCCGATGGCCTGACGGCGGCGGACCGCCTCATGCGTGATCTCGGCGATGACAGGCGGCGGACTTTCCGTCACCGGTCGGTCCCCCGGGCGGCCCGGATCTCCGCGACGGCGGTGGCCACCGCGGCGTCGAAGCCGGGATCCTGCCGGGCGGCGATCCGGCCGCGGAACTCCTCGACCAGCCGGATGACGCCGCTGAGATCGGCGGGATCGGCGTGGTTGATCTCGCGGGCCAGCTCGGCCTCGAAGTCGTCGGCGTCGCCGGGGAAGCCGTAGCCCATGGTGAGGGCGGCGCGGAGTTCGCCGATCGTGCGCATGGGCGGGAGATGGTGCGGGCGGGAGCCAGCCGGGTCTGCGGTCATGGCGGCCAGGGCTCCTTTCACGGTGTCGGTGTCACGGTACGGGGAGCCGCTTGGCCAGGGGTGTCCCATGGTCGCCGGCGAGCAGATCACGTCGGGGTTTGTCGACTTCTGCCTCAGTACGACACTTGTGGCACAGGACAAACGTGCTGGACGGCCAGTTCTGCAAATCTCCTTCCGCTGCGTGCTCCCATCCGTACTCTGTGGAACAGCACCGGTGGGGGCCGGTGCTGATCAGGGGGCGAGACACGCGGGTACGGTGCCCGCGGTGGGGGTAGTGGTTTCCGCGACGGCGGCGGCCGCGCGGCGCGTGTCCTTTTTCCGTGGGTGCCGTAGCCGCACGGGGTCTCGTTCTCCACAGGACCAGGCCCGGTCCGGGAGGGGTTTCGTGGTTCGTATCCGAGTCCTGGTCGTCGACGACCACCGCATCTTCGCCGAGTCGCTCGCCGCCGCCCTGGCCGCCGAGCCCGACGTCGACGTCTCCGCCGCCGGCAGCGGCCCCGCCGCGCTGCGCTGCCTGGAGCGGGCGGCCGGGGAGGGCCGCCGTTTCGACGTGCTGCTGGTCGACGCCGACCTGGGCGGCCAGGTGCCCGGCACCCGCCCGGCCGTGCCCGTGCAGGACGGCAACGAGGAGGGGCTGGTCGACGGGATCTCGCTCGTCACCGGCGTGCGCGCCGCCCAGCCCGCCGTGCGGATCGTCGTGCTCGCCGAGAAGGACGATCCCCGGCGGGCGGCGCTCGCACTGCAGGCCGGCGCCTCGGGGTGGGTCGCCAAGGACTGCTCGTTGTCCCGGCTGCTGACGGTGATCCGGGGTGTGCTGCGCGACGAGACCCATCTGCCGCCCGCCCTGCTCACCGGTGTGCTCAGGGAGCTGACGGCCGCCCGCCGGCACCGCAGCGAGAGCGAGCGGCTGGTGGAGTCCCTCACGCCGCGCGAGCGGGAGGTGCTGCGCTGCATGGTCGCGGGCCTCGGCCGCAAGGCCGTCGCCGAGCGGCTGTTCCTCTCCCCGCACACCGTGCGCACCCACATGCAGAACGTCCTCGGCAAGCTGGGCGTCCACTCCACCCTGGCCGCCGTCGCGCTCGCCCGGCGGGCGGGGGTCGGACCGGCCGAGCTAGCCGGGGATGTTGTCGAACGGGGCGGTCAACTGGCGTAGCAGACCGGCCAGTTCCGAGCGCTGGGCGCGGGACAGCTCGGCGAGGATCGCCCGCTCCTGCTCCAGCAGGCCGGCCAGCGCCTGGTCCGCGCGGTCCCGGCCGGTGTCGGTCAGCCGGACCAGCACACCGCGCCGGTCGCTCGGGTCGGGCAGCCGCTCCACCAGGCCCTTCTTGGCCAGCCGGTCGATCCGGTTGGTCATCGTGCCCGAGGTGACCAGGGTCTGCGTCAGCAGCTGACCGGGGGAGAGCTGGTACGGCGTGCCCGCGCGCCTCAGCGCGGTCAGCACGTCGAACTCCCACGGCTCCAGCTGATGCTCGGCGAAGGCGAGCCGGCGCGCACGGTCCAGGTGCCGGGCGAGTCGGCTCACCCGGCTGAGCACTTCCAGCGGCTCCACGTCGAGGTCCGGACGTTCCCGGCGCCACGCTGCGACCAGCCGATCGACCTCGTCCTCCATGGAGATCAGTGTAGTGGTTGTGTCGACATGAAGTCTCTTGATGTCGAGTCTCTTGACATCGAGATAAATGGCGGGAGACAGTGATGGGCATGACGACACCCATCTGGGACCCCGGGCAGTATCTGCGGCACGCCGGTCACCGCGCCCGCCCCTTCGCCGACCTCCTCGCCCGCGTCCCCGCCCCGCCCACACCGGCGCCCCGCATCGCCGACCTCGGCTGCGGCCCCGGCAACGTCACCCTGCTGCTCACCCAACGCTGGCCCGCCGCCCACGTCACCGGCTACGACAACTCGCCCGAGATGCTCGACAAGGCCCACACCGAGCACGAGGGCCCCACCGCCGGGGGCGGACGGCTGGACTTCGCCCACGCCGACGTGCGCACCTGGGCGCCCGAGGAGCCGTACGACCTCATCGTCTCCAACGCGACCCTCCAGTGGGTGCCGGGGCACACCGACCGCTTCGCCGACTGGATCGCCGGCCTCAGGCCCGGTGGCACCTTCGCCTTCCAGGTACCCGACAACATCGACGCCCCGCTGCACGCCCTGATGCGCGAACTCGCCGCCACCCCCCGCTGGAAGTCCCGCCTCGCCGACGTCCTGCGCCGCACCGACTCCGTGCACACCCCCGGCGCCTATCTGGACCGTCTCGCCCGCCTCGGCTGCGCGACCGACGTGTGGCAGACGACGTACTTCCACGTCCTCGAGGGCGAGGACCCGGTCCTGGACTGGGTGAAGGGGACCGGCCTGCGGCCCGCGCTGACCGCGCTCGCCGACGACCCCGAGGCACGCGACGCCTTCGTGGCCGAGTACCGGGAACTGCTGCGGCAGTCCTACCCCAGCGCGCCGTACGGCACCGTCCTGCCCTTCCGCCGCCTGTTCGCCGTCGCCGTGAAGGAGGCCTGAACATGCTCGTCGCCGTCGATCACGTCCAGCTCGCGGCCCCGCCCGGCTCGGAGGATGCGCTGCGCGCGTACTACGTCGACGTCCTCGCAATGACGGAGATCCCGAAGCCCCCGGTGCTGGCGGCGCGAGGAGGCTGCTGGTTCCAGGCGGGTGCCGTGCAGCTGCATCTGGGCATCGAGACCGACTTCCGGCCGGCGAAGAAGGCCCACCCGGGGCTCCGGGTCGAGGGGATCGAGGCGTACGCGGCCCGGCTGACCTCGCTCGGCGCGCCGGTGACCTGGGACGACAACCTCCCCGGCCATCTGCGCTTCTACTCGGAGGATCCGGTCGGCAACCGGCTGGAGTTCGTGGAGCCGAACAGGTCCTCCGGCCGAGGTCAGTGACGAGGATGCGGCCGGCGGTGCCTCCCCGGCTCGCAGCCCGCGGCCACTGGACCGGGCCGTCCCGCAGTCGGCCGATTCAGCTCCTCCGGTGCCCGATCAGCCGCGGCTTCGGCTCCAGGCCGTCCAGGCCGTGCCACGCCAGGTTCACCAGGTGCGCGGCGACCTCCGCCTTCTTCGGGCGGCGCACGTCCAGCCACCACTGGCCGGTCAGGGCCACCATGCCGACCAGCGCCTGGGCGTACAGCGGGGCCAGCTTCGGGTCGAAGCCGCGGGACTTGAACTCGCGGCCCAGGATGTCCTCCACCTGGGTGGCGATGTCGGAGATCAGCGAGGCGAAGGAACCCGTGGACTGGGGGATGGGGGAGTCGCGGACCAGGATGCGGAAGCCGTCCGTGTACTCCTCGATGTAGTCCAGGAGGGCGAACGCGGCCTGCTCGCACAGCTCGCGCGGATGGCCGGCCGTCAGGGAACTGGTCACCATGTCCAGCAGGCGGCGCATCTCCCGGTCCACCACCACCGCGTACAGGCCCTCCTTGCCGCCGAAGTGCTCGTACACCACCGGCTTGGACACCCCGGCCTTCGCCGCGATCTCCTCCACCGAGGTGCCCTCGAAACCTTTCGCCGCGAAGAGGGTGCGACCGATCTCCAGCAGCTGCTGGCGGCGCTCGGCACCGGTCATACGGGTCCGGCGGGTCCGCCGTGGTTTGTCGTTGCTGGAGGTGCTGCTGGAGTCGGTCGCCACGGCGTCAATCATGCCGCCTTCGCGGTCTCCCCCCGGCGCCGGAGGCCGCCTTCCTCGGTGTTCCGGCGCGAATCGATACGCGAGCGTGACGGCCAGCGCACGTCGTACGCCCAGCCGAGCAGCTCGAAGATGCGGATGAACCGCGCCGAGGAGTCGATCTGCCCGCGCATCACACCGTGCCGCGCCGAGGTCGGGTCGGCGTGGTGCAGGTTGTGCCAGGACTCACCGCACGACAGCACCGCCAGCCACCACACGTTGCCCGAACGGTCCCGCGACCTGAACGGCCGCTTGCCCACCGCGTGGCAGATCGAGTTGATCGACCAGGTCACATGGTGCAGCAGCGCCACCCGTACGAGTGAACCCCAGAAGAACGCGGTGACCGCGCCCCACCAGGACATCGTCACCAGACCGCCGACCAGCGGCGGCAGAAGGAGGGAGACGGCCGTCCACAGGACGAACTGGCGGGAGATCGCCCGGATCGCCGGATCCTTGATCAGATCCGGCGCGTACTTGTCCTGCGGGGTCTGCTCCTCGTCGAACATCCAGCCGATGTGAGCCCACCACAGGCCCTTGATCAGCGCCGGAACCGTCTCGCCGAACCGCCACGGAGAGTGCGGGTCACCGTCGGCGTCGGAGAACTTGTGGTGCTTGCGGTGATCGGCCACCCAGCGCACCAGGGGTCCCTCGACCGCCAGCGAGCCCATGACCGCCAGCGCGATCCGCAGCGGGCGCCTGGCCTTGAACGAACCGTGGGTGAAGTACCGGTGGAAACCGATCGTGATGCCGTGGCACCCCAGGAAGTAGAAGAACACCAGCAGGCCCACATCGAGCCAGCTCACCCCCCAGCCCCAGGCCAGCGGCACGGCCGCCACGAGCGCCAGGAACGGCACGGTGATGAACAAAAGCAGCGTGATCTGCTCGATCGAGCGCTTCTGCTCGCCGCCCAGCGTGGCGGAGGGGGTGGAGGTGTCGGTGGCCTGACGGGCTTCTTCGATCACATCGGAACTTGAGGTCATGCGCGTCCCCTGTGGGGTCGAGGGTCGAGACAGGTGCCGGGCCGCCGGGACCGGACAGGAGGCGACGGCACTTCCCTACGGTTCCGTAACCTACGGCGTCGTAAGTATGGCAGCGTGTCGAGCGGCGGCAAGAGCCCCGGAGCCTGCGCGTCCCCATCGACACCTATCCTTGAACTCGGTCGGACAGCGCGGTCCGCTGAAGTTTCCTTCCCGGACGCTCCGGCCCGTATGCGGCGTCCGCCGCGCGGCAGCCGGCCGGGTTCCCTCCCAGAGAGCTTCCACACTGCAAGGAGCCGCACCTGTGAGCAGTGCCGACGACCAGACCACCACGACCAGCAGCGAGCTGCGCGCCGACATCCGCCGGCTGGGTGATCTCCTGGGCGAGACCCTCGTACGGCAGGAAGGACCCGAGCTCCTCGAGCTGGTCGAGAAGGTCCGCCGCCTCACCCGCGAGGACGGCGAGGCCGCCGCCGAGCTGCTGCGCGGCACCGAACTGGAGACCGCCGCCAAGCTGGTGCGCGCCTTCTCCACCTACTTCCACCTCGCCAACGTCACCGAGCAGGTGCACCGCGGCCGCGAACTGCGCACCCGGCGAGCCGCCGAGGGCGGCCTGCTCGCCCGGACGGCGGACCGCCTGAAGGACGCCGACCCCGAACACCTCAGGCAGACCGTCCAGCACCTGAACGTTCGCCCCGTGTTCACCGCACACCCCACCGAGGCCGCGCGCCGCTCGGTGCTGAACAAGCTCCGGCGCATCGCCGCGCTCCTGGAGACCCCCGTCCAGGGCTCCGACCGCCGCCGCCACGACGTCCGCCTCGCCGAGAACATCGACCTCGTCTGGCAGACCGACGAGCTGCGCGTCGTACGCCCCGAGCCCGCCGACGAGGCCCGCAACGCCATCTACTACCTCGACGAACTGCACGCCGAGGCCGTCGGCGACGTCCTGGAGGACCTGACGGCCGAACTGGAACGGGTCGGCGTCAAGCTCCCCGACGACACCCGCCCCCTCACCTTCGGCACCTGGATCGGCGGCGACCGCGACGGCAACCCCAACGTCACCCCCCAGGTCACCTGGGACGTCCTCATCCTCCAGCACGAACACGGCATCAACGACGCCCTGGAGATGATCGACGAACTGCGCGGACTGCTCTCCAACTCCATCCGCTACACCGGCGCCACCGAAGAGCTCCTCACGTCCCTGCAGACCGACCTCGACCTGCTCCCCGAGATCAGCCCCCGCTACAAGCGCCTCAACGCCGAGGAGCCCTACCGGCTCAAGGCCACCTGCATCCGGCAGAAGCTGGAGAACACCAAGCAGCGCCTCGCCAAGGGCATCCCGCACGAGGTGGGCCGCGACTACCTCGGCACCAGCGAACTGCTCGCCGACCTCAGGATCATCCAGGCCTCCCTGCGCGAGCACCGCGGCGGCCTCCTCGCCGACGGCCGCCTCGCCCGCACCATCCGCACCATGGCCGCCTTCGGCCTCCAGCTCGCCACCATGGACGTCCGCGAACACGCCGACGCCCACCACCACGCCCTCGGCCAGCTCTTCGACCGCCTCGGCGAGGAGTCCTGGCGCTACGCCGACATGCCCCGCGAGTACCGCGCCAAGCTCCTCGCCAAGGAGCTCAGGTCCCGCCGGCCGCTCGCCCCCACCCCGGCACCCGTCGACGCGGCCGGGCAGAAGACCCTCGGCGTCTTCGAGACCGTCAAGAAGGCCCTGGAGGTCTTCGGCCCCGAGGTCGTCGAGTCCTACATCATCTCCATGTGCCAGGGCGCCGACGACGTCTTCGCCGCCGCCGTCCTCGCCCGCGAGGCCGGCCTGATGGACCTCCACGCCGGCTGGGCGAAGATCGGCATCGTCCCCCTGCTGGAGACCACCGACGAGCTGCGCGCCGCCGACACCATCCTCGAGGACATGCTCTCCGACCCCTCCTACCGGCGCCTGGTCGCGCTGCGCGGAGACGTCCAGGAGGTCATGCTCGGCTACTCCGACTCCTCCAAGTTCGGCGGCATCACCACCAGCCAGTGGGAGATCCACCGCGCCCAGCGCCGGCTGCGCGACGTCGCCCACCGCTACGGCGTCCGGCTCAGGCTCTTCCACGGCCGCGGCGGCACCGTCGGCCGCGGCGGCGGCCCCTCCCACGACGCCATCCTCGCCCAGCCCTGGGGCACCCTCGAAGGCGAGATCAAGGTCACCGAACAGGGCGAGGTCATCTCCGACAAGTACCTCATCCCCTCCCTGGCCCGGGAGAACCTGGAACTCACCGTCGCCGCCACCCTCCAGGCATCCGCCCTGCACACCGCACCCCGCCAGTCCGACGAGGCCCTCGCCCGCTGGGACGCCGCCATGGACGTCGTCTCCGACGCCGCCCACGCCGCCTACCGGCGCTTCGTCGAGGACCCGGACCTGCCGACGTACTTCCTCGCATCGACGCCGGTGGACCAGCTCGCCGAGCTGCACCTGGGCTCGCGGCCCTCCCGCCGCCCCGGCTCGGGCGTCTCGCTCGACGGTCTGCGCGCCATCCCGTGGGTGTTCGGCTGGACCCAGTCCCGGCAGATCGTGCCCGGCTGGTTCGGCGTCGGATCCGGACTGAAGGCCCTGCGCGAGGCCGGCCTGGACACCGTCCTCGACGAGATGCACCAGCAGTGGCACTTCTTCCGGAACTTCATCTCCAACGTCGAGATGACCCTCGCCAAGACCGACCTCAGGATCGCCCAGCACTACGTCGACACCCTCGTCCCCGACGACCTCAAGCACGTCTTCGACACCATCAAGGCCGAACACGAGCTGACCGTCCGCGAGGTGCTGCGCGTCACCGGCGAGCAGGAACTGCTCGACGCCCAGCCCGTCCTCAAGCAGACCTTCGCCATCCGCGACGCCTACCTGGACCCCATCTCCTACCTCCAGGTCACCCTGCTCAAGCGCCAGCGCGACGCGGCGGCGGCCGGCGTCACCCCCGACCCGCTGCTCTCCCGCGCCCTGCTCCTCACCGTCAACGGCGTGGCGGCAGGCCTGCGCAACACCGGCTGACCGCCACGACACGACACGACGGTGCCCCCGAGGTCGTACGACTCCGGGGGCACCGCCCTTTCCGGCCCAGGTCAGCCGCGTGCCCTGCGGCGCCGCACCACCAGGTGGCCGCCCGCACCGACCAGCACGGCCGCCGCACCCGCCAGCGCACCCACCGGAACGCCGTTGCCGGTCTCGGCGAGACCACCACCACCGCCCGGCGCGGACGGCGAGGACGACGCGACGGGGGCCGACGCGGACGACGAGGGCGACGAACCGGGGGCCGGCGCGGACGACGACGCAGAGGCGGACGACGACGCGGACGCCGACGGCGCAGGAGACGCGCTCGACGTCGCGGAGGACGACGGAGCCGACGACGGCGTACCGCCACCGGAGCCCTGGCAGTCCGTCCAGAACACCTTGTGCTTGGCCGCCCCCTTCTCGCCGTCGAAGTTCCAGAACAGCTTGTAGTGCCCGTCGGGCAGCGTCATGTCCCCGGTACGGCCATGGCCGTCGCCGTCCAGGGACAGGGCACCCGACTTCACCGTCGTGCCCTTCGTCCCACCGGTCGGGGCCCACACCTCGATGCGCCAGTCGACCTGCTGGCCGCCGTCGAAGTGGAACGCATCCAGATAGAACGAGCACACGTGCGGCTGATCGCGCTCGTCGTACTCGCCCGTCGAGGACTTGTGGATCTTCACATCGCCGTAGTCACCGGGCGGAGCGGCATGCGCGGCGGGCGCGAGGAACAGCGCCGCCGACAGACCGGCGGACACCGCGCCGGTACGGATGAGGGTACGCATGGGGCTGATCCATCTTCGAGTGGCCTACGGGGAAGACGTGGAGGGGGCGGCCCAGCTTCCAACCACGCCTGACCCGCGGTCAATCACGAAGACACAACGGTCACCGACCACCACCGGCGCCCTGACTCACGAACCCGCGGTCACCGCCAGAAAAGCGCCCGTCAGCAACCCGAGCCCGCACCCCGCCAGCACCCACGCCACCCGCGTCAGCCGCATCCCGCCGGCCACCACCACCGACGCCAGCAGCAACGCCCCGCCCAACGGCACCCACGCATACAGGATCCCCGCCGGGCCCGACCGCACCGCGTCCGCCGTACCCGGCTTCAGCACCACGTCGTACGTCCGCCCCTCACGCACCGCCACCGGCTGCGAGATCTCCACCCGCGCACGAGCCCGCGCCCCCGCCGACGTCGGCGAGAACGGACCACTGCACACATCCTTCGCACAGGTGGTCACCCGCACCGTGCCCTGCTCCCGCCCCTTGGACAGCATCACGTGCTGCGCGGTCCCCCAGGAACCCCACACCCCGGCGAACAGGATCAACGCGGCGACCGCACCCATCGCCGCGACCCGCCCCAACCGCAACGCGGTCACGGAGGCCTGGCGAGCAGTACTGGCTGTGGCAGGCATGGCCGGGATCATTGGCCATACCCGCAACCGCGGTCAACCTCGCTGTCCGCCGAAGAAGCACATGTCAGGAGTTGTACGCGCTCTGCGCCCGCTCCAGACCCTCGATCACCAGACACTCCACCGCGTCCGCCGCACGGTCCACGAAGTAGTCCAGCTCCTTGCGCTCCGCCGACGAGAAGTCCTTCAGCACGAAGTCCGCCACCTGCATACGACCCGGAGGCCGCCCGATCCCGAACCGCACCCGGTGATAGTCCGAACCCATCGCCTTCGTCATCGACTTCAGACCGTTGTGCCCGTTGTCCCCACCGCCCAGCTTCAGCCGCAGCGTGCCATGGTCGATGTCCAGCTCGTCGTGCACGGCCACGATGTTCGCCACCGGCACCTTGTAGAAGTCCCGCAGCGCGTTCACCGGACCACCGGACAGATTCATGTACGACATCGGCTTCGCCAGGATCACCCGCCGGCTCGCCGGCCCCACCGGACCGATCCGCCCCTCCAGCACCTGCGCCTGAGCCTTGCCCGCCCGCTTGAACTTCCCCCCCAACCGCTCCGCGAGCAGGTCCACCACCATGAAACCGACGTTGTGCCGGTTCATGGCGTACTCCGGCCCGGGATTCCCGAGCCCGACGATCAGCCAGGGATCACTGCTGACGGGGGTGGTCACGTCCATGACTCCTTGATACGCGCCAGCCGCCGCTCCCCGCGAGGGAAACGGCGGCTGAACCGGATGATGACGAAGCGAGGATCAGGCCTCGGCGACCTCTTCGCCCTCGGCGGCCTCTTCACCCTCGGTCTCCTCGGCCTGCGCGGCCAGGACCTGCAGGACGACAGCGTCCTCCTCGACGGCCAGCGTGGTGCCCTTCGGAAGGGTGATGTCCTTCGCGAGGACGGACGCACCGGCCTCCAGACCCTCGACGGACACGGTCACGGACTCCGGGATGTGCGTGGCCTCGGCCTCGACCGGCAGCGCGTTCAGGACGTGCTCCAGCAGGTTGCCACCCGGGGCCAGCTCGCCCTCGGTGTGCACCGGGATCTCGACCGTGACCTTCTCGCCACGCTTGACCAGCAGCAGGTCCACGTGCTCCAGGAAGCCCTTCAGCGGGTCACGCTGCACGGCCTTCGGGATCGCCAGCTCGCTGGTCTTGCCGTCGATGTCCAGGGAGATCAGGACGTTCGGCGTACGCAGCGCCAGCAGCAGGTCGTGACCCGGCAGGGTCAGGTGCAGCGGCTCGGAACCGTGGCCGTAGAGAACAACCGGAACCTTGCTGTCACGGCGGATGCGACGGGCCGCACCCTTGCCGAACTCGGTACGGGTCTCGGCGGCGAGCTTCACCTCGGACATAGTGATCACTCCTCGTAGAACTCGGAACGGACGTGGTCACCCGGCCACGAACGGCCTGCTACGAAGAGCGCGTCGATAACGGACCGCCGTACTGCACGAGTACGGCCTCCCTCGCCGAGCAACTGCAGCAGTCTACTCGGAGGGGGAGGCCGCACCCAAAACGATCTTCAGCCGCCGCTAGCGCAGGCGGCGCAGAAACCTCACTGCTCGTCGAACAGGCTCGTCACCGAACCATCCTCGAACACCTCACGCACCGCACTCGCGATCGTCGGAGCGATCGACAGCACCTTGATCTTGTCCAGATCCCGCCCCAGCTCCGCCGGCGTCGGCAGCGTGTTCGTGAACACGAACTCACTCACCCGCGAGTTCTTCAACCGGTCAGCAGCCGGACCCGACAGCACACCGTGCGTGGCCGTCACGATGACATCCTCCGCACCATGCGCGAACAGCGCATCAGCCGCGGCACAGATCGTCCCACCCGTGTCGATCATGTCATCGACCAGGACACACACCCGGCCCTTGACCTCACCCACGACCTCGTGGACCGTGACCTGATTCGCCACGTCCTTGTCACGCCGCTTGTGCACGATCGCCAGCGGCGCACCCAGCCGGTCACACCAGCGGTCCGCCACCCGCACCCGCCCGGCATCCGGCGACACGACCGTCAGCTTGTCCCGGTCCACCTTCTCGCCCACATAGTCGGCAAGCAGCGGCAACGCGAACAGGTGATCCACCGGCCCGTCGAAGAAACCCTGGATCTGATCCGTGTGCAGATCCACCGTCAGGATCCGGTCCGCACCCGCCGTCTTCATCAGATCAGCGATCAGACGCGCCGAAATAGGTTCACGACCCCGGTGCTTCTTGTCCTGCCGCGCGTAACCGTAGAACGGCACAATCACCGTGATCGAACGAGCCGACGCACGCTTCAACGCGTCGATCATGATCAACTGCTCCATGATCCACTGATTGATCGGAGCCGTGTGGCTCTGGATCACAAAGCAGTCCGCACCACGCGCCGACTCCTGGTAACGGACATAGATCTCACCGTTCGCGAAGTCGAAGGCCTTCGTCGGGACAACCCCGACACCCAACTGCTGGGCGACCTCCTCGGCAAGCTCGGGGTGGGCGCGGCCGGAGAAGAACATCAACTTCTTCTCGCCGGTCGTCTTGATCCCGGTCACAGCACAGTCTCCTCAGAGGTCGTCTCAGACCAGCCGGCTGCGTCTACGACCTCCCGTCTGGGCATGAGAGGCCGAACCAACTGGTAGGGGTGCGGGTGCACGTGTGCGGATGTGCACTTATCACGGTACGCCGTGTTTGACGTACCCGTTTCCCGTCAGTCCTCGCTCTCGCCCCTCCGGGACGCCGCCTCGGCCGCCCTCGCAGCCGCGCTCCCCGGACGCTTCCGAGCCACCCAACCCTCGATATTCCGCTGCTGGCCACGGGCCACGGCCAGCGAACCGGGCGGCACATCCTTCGTGATCACAGACCCGGCGGCGGTATAAGCACCGTCCCCGACCGTGACAGGAGCCACAAACATGTTGTCCGAACCCGTCTTGCAGTGCGACCCGACCGTGGTGTGGTGCTTCTCCTCACCGTCGTAGTTCACGAACACGCTCGCCGCCCCGATGTTCGTGTACTCACCGATCGTCGCGTCACCGACGTAGGACAGATGCGGAACCTTGGTGCCCTCGCCGATCGAGGCGTTCTTCGTCTCGACGTAGGTACCGATCTTGCCCTTGAGGCCCAGACGGGTACCGGGACGGAGGTACGCGTACGGCCCGACGCTCGCCTGCGGACCCACGACCGCCCCGTCCGACACCGTGTTGTCCACCCGCGCCCCGGCACCCACCTGCGTGTCCTTCAGCCGGCTGTTCGGCCCCACCTCCGCACCCTCACCGAGGTGCGTCGACCCGGAGAGCAGCGTGTTGGGGTGAACGACCGCGTCCCGCTCGAACGTGACGGTCACATCGACCCAGGTGGAGGCCGGGTCGACCACAGTGACCCCGTCGAGCATCGCGCGGGTCAGCAGCCGGTCGTTCAGAATCCGGCGCGCCTCGGCCAGCTGCACCCGGTTGTTGATCCCCGCGATCTCCCGGTGATCGCCGGCCACGGAGGCCCCGACCCGATGCCCGGCCTCACGCAGGATCCCGAGCACATCGGTGAGGTACTCCTCGCCCTGGCTGTTGTCCGTCCGCACCTTCTTCAGCGCGTCCGCCAGCAACTGCCCGTCGAACGCGAACACCCCACTGTTGATCTCCCGGATCGCCCGCTGGACCTCGGTCGCGTCCTTGTGCTCCACGATCGCCGTCACGGCACCGGTCGCGTCGTCACGGATGATCCGCCCGTACCCGGTGGCGTCCGGCACCTCGGCGGTGAGAACGGTCACGGCGTTGCCGTCGGCGGCGTGGGTGGTGGCGAGCTGCGTGAGCGTGTCCCCGGTCAGAAGGGGAGTGTCCCCGCACACCACCACGACGGTCCCGTCCACGGCCCCGCCCAGCTCCTCCAGACCCATGCGCACGGCATGCCCGGTCCCGTTCTGCTCCGCCTGCACGGCGGTCCTGGTGGCCGGGTCGATCTCGTTCAGGTGCGCGGCGACCTGCTCCCGGGCGTGCCCCACGACGACCACGAGATTCTGCGGGTCCAACTCACGGGCGGCGGCCAGCACATGGCCCACGAGGGAACGGCCGCAGATCTCGTGGAGGACCTTCGGTGTGGCCGACTTCATACGGGTGCCCTCACCCGCTGCGAGAACGACGACGGCTGCCGGGCGGATGGCGCTCACGGGGTTGCCCTTCGGCTGTGGGTGAGTGGGGATGACAGCCGCAGGATACCGGGGTGTTACTTGGGGGAGGTGAGAGCGGGCCCTGACGGGGGTGGTACCGGTCAGGACCCGAACTGAGCGTGTGCTCCCGGGGGAGGACTCGAACCCCCATGATCAGAACCAAAATCTGACGTCTTGCCCTTAGACGACCCGGGATTACCGCTATGTCCGATTTGCTAGATCGGCTGCAGCGACAGCCCCTACTATGCCGTACCAGGCGCCTTCGATGCGACGGTACAGCTCTGCGCTCTGTCGTACGGTGAGAGCCAGGCAGCCACGGTAGTTGTCCCCCGTGTTCTTGCGCACGGTTTTCGGGTTGTGCCGTTTCACGGTGGTCTTGCCGAAGGCGCTGGGGTCAGCCTGAACGACGCCCGCCCAATATCGCTCGGCGGCCTCGATGTCGGCCGACTCGTGGATCATCAAGTGGAACCTGATGCGCCCCCGCTCAACTTGGAGTAGGTCGAGCCAGGCGAGGGAGAGACGGATCACGTTCGGGTCGCTGTTGACGAGGGTGACTCGTTCGCGCCGTGCGTGGGGCTTGTCCTTGGTGCCCTCTGCCCAGTAGAGGGCGACGCCGGCGATGAGCAGCTCGCGGGTACTCATCATGCCGATCTCCCTTGCGGCGGCCGCTTTGGTCTGCTGCCTCTCCTCGTCCCTCACCGCCAGTTCGTGCTCCCACCTCTTGCGGGCCGCCAGCTTCGCCTGTCCGGTTGGCTCGTGTCGCTCCGGCTTCGGCAGATCCCGCACCCATAGCGAGATCGAGCTCTTCGAGCAGCCCAGCTCCGCCTGGATCTGGTCGTAGGTCCAGCCCTGGAGGCGTAGCTCCCGTGCCCTGTCCCGGAGGTCGTCCTTCGCGTTCGGGCGCTTGGTCCACTCGGGAGGCGGCTCGCCCTCCAGGAGGCGGTTGAGGATGTCGTTGTTGTCGACGTGCAGCCGGTCGCGGATCTGTCGTCGGCTGAGCCCCGCCCGCCGCAGGGCGACCGCTCGTTCCCGCAAGCCCTCAAAGTCGACGTATTTGCTGTGTGAATGTGCCGTGGGCATACCGTCCGGCCGGAATGAGGCGTTCCGGGGTCGAACGGGAGGGGTTCACCAGTTCGAGTGAAACCGGTGGGTTTCGAGGTCGGCCGGTTACGGAGTGTGGTGTGTGGAGGTCGGCGAAAGTCACCGGAAAAGGCGCACCGGTCGCCCGTAGGCTGGACGTATGACCATGACGGGGGAAGAGCACGCCAAGGGCCTGACCGGCCCGTGGTGGTGGACCAGGTGGCGTAGTGCGGTGCTCGACGGGAGTCTGGCGCTGGTGTCCGCCGTGGAGTGTGGTGCGGAGGGGGTTCCGTTCGCTCGGGACGCGGGGCTTCCGGTGGCGGTGGGGGTCGTTTTCGGGGTGATCGCCGGGTCGGTGCTGCTGGTGCGGCGGAAGTGGCCGATTGCCGTCGTGCTGGTCGCGATCGCGATCACGCCCGCGCAGATGGGGTTCCTGCTGGGGGTCGTCGGCCTGTACACGCTGGCCGCGTGCGAGGTGCCGAGGCGGGTCATCGGGGCGCTGGCGGGGATGTCGCTGGTGGGTACGGCGGTCGTGACGTTCGTGCGGGTGCGGCAGGACATGGCGCGGGGCGATCTGACGCTGGGTGACTGGTTCGTGCCGTTCGCGGCGGTGACGACGGCGCTGGGGCTGACGGCTCCGCCGGTGCTGCTGGGTTTGTACGTGGGGGCGCGGCGGCGGTTGATGGAGAGCCTCAGGGAGCGGGCGGCCAGTCTGGAGCGGGAGCTTCAGTTGCTCGCGGAGCGGGCGGAGGAGCGGGCCGAGTGGGCCAGGAACGAGGAGCGGACGCGGATCGCTCGTGAGATGCATGACGTGGTCGCGCATCGGGTGAGTTTGATGGTGGTGCATGCTGCGGCGCTTCAGGCGGTGGCCCGTAAGGATCCTGAGAAGGCGGTGCGGAATGCGGCGCTGGTGGGGGACATGGGGCGGCAGGCGTTGACCGAGTTGCGGGAGATGCTGGGGGTGCTGCGGGCGGGGGAGGATCCGGTCCGGCGTGCTGCGGGGGTGCCGTTGGTGGCGGTGCGGGAGGCGGCTGAGGCTGCGGCTTCGCGGGCTGTGGTGGAGGACGGGCCGTGTCTGTCGGAGTTGGAGGAGTTGCTCGGGCAGTCGGCGGCTGCGGGGATGGTGGTGGATTTGTCGGTGGAGGGGGAGGTGCGGTCGTATGCGGCGGAGGTGGAGCAGACGGCGTACCGGGTGGTGCAGGAGGCGTTGACGAACGTCCACAAGCATGCGGGGGGTGCGAAGACGCATGTGCGGCTCGCGCATCGGGTGTCGGAGATCGCGATGCAGGTGGAGAACGAGCCGCCGCCGGAGCCGGGGTCGGCGTCGGCGGCGGGGCTGCCGTCGGGTGGGAACGGTCTGGTGGGGATGCGGGAGCGGGTTGCGGCGCTGGGTGGTGTGTTTGTGTCGGGGCCGACGGATGCGGGGGGTTTCCGGGTGTCGGCGGTGATTCCGGCGGCGTAGGTCTGCGCTGGTGGTGTCAGCCGGCGGTGAGGCGTACGGGTGCGATGCCGGTGATGAGGGTGGCGAGGGCGTGGTCGATGTCGGGGCCGACGTACCAGTCGCCGGTGTGGTCGAGGGTGTAGACGCGGCCTTCGGTGTCGATGGCGAGGAGGGCGGCGGTGTCGGTCTCCTGGCCGAGGGGGCAGAGTTCGGTGGCGAGGGCGCGGCCGAGGTCGCCGAGGGTGCGGGCGTGGTGGAGGCCGTGGAGGGGGTCGAGGTGGAGGGTGGCGGGGGCGATCTGGCGGCCGGGGCCGTTGGGGTTGATGGTCAGGCCGCCGAATTCCGCCCAGGCTTCGACGGCGGCGGGGAAGACGGTGTGCCGGTGTCCGGCGGGTGAGGTGTGTTCGCGCAGGGTGTCGGCCCAGATTTCCGCCTGCTTTATGTCCCAGCGTCCGGGTTGCCAGCCGGCGGCGCGCAGGGCGGCGTCGACGAGTACGGGGAAGCGGGATGGGGGTCCCCCCGGTCGAGCGGAGTCGAGACTGGGGGAGGAGGTGCGGTCGGGGTGCATCTGCCCTTCGTTCGTCGTGCCTGTGGGGTGGTACTTCGGTTGACGGTGGTTTTCAGCCGTCGGTTGCCGTGGGGTCGACGATGCGGACGCCGAAGTGGGCGCTGAGGGCGGTGCAGGCGCGGCAGGGGGTGGCGAAGCTGCCGTGGAGGGGGTCGCCGTCCTCGCGTATGCGGCGGGCGGTGAGTTTGGCGTTCTTGAGGGCTTTGCGGGCGTCGCCGTTGGTCATGGGTTTGCGGGCGGCGCGTTTGCTGCGGGCGGCGTCGGCGGTGGTGAGGTGCCGGGAGATGAGGATGGTTTCGGCGCAGCGGCCGGTGAAGCGGTCGCGTTCGCCGCTGGTGAGGGTGTCGAGGAAGTCCTGGACGAGGGGGTGCAGGGGTGGGGGTTGGTCGCTGCGGGCGGCGGTGCCGGTGAGGGTGGCGCCGCGGACGGAGAGGGCGGCGGCGACGGTGGGCAGGATGCCGTCACGGCGGTGGTGGAGGGTGGGGGCGGGGGGTGTGTCGGTGCCGCTCCAGCCGATGCGTGGGTCGCCGGCCCGCACGTCGGTACCTCCGGTTCGCATGGTGTTCATGATCGTTTTTCCCCTCCCCGGGTGTTCCCCGGCATCCCCCGAAGGACACAGGGTGCCAAATGCCGTGGCCGGTGCGGAAGCTGGGGCGGTGCGACACGCCCGGGTCGGGGGGTGGTCGTCACGGTGGGGTGACGGCTGGTCACGGATGTGGGGGGTGGTTTCCGGGATGCGGAGGGGATGGTTCTCCCGGGACGTGGTGGGCCGGTGACCGGGGTTCGTGTACCGCATAGGCTGTCGGCATCCGCGATCGACACCGCCGTTTTTGAGGCCAGAGAGAACGCCGCAGGGGGCTACCGCCATGACGACAGGTCGGCTCGGGCAGCAAGCCGCGCCGCCGAACGCGGCCTATGCCGGGCAGGTCGTGCATTTTCCGGATCCGGTCCGGGCGGCGCGTCACCCGAGAGGGGTACGGGTCGATGAGCGTGGTTACCCGGATTTCTCTCCGTACGCGCGCGTGGCGGTGGAGATCGCCGAGCCGCCGGAGGGTTTCGGGGTCGACGAGTTGCGGCTGACGGATTTCGTGTCGGCGAACGCGGCGTTGGCGGCGGAGGGGCACGAGTTGTGGGACACGGTGCCGGATGTGGCGACGCCGCACGGCTGGACGTGGCATCACGTGGCGGGGACGCGGCGGCTGGAGTTGGTTCCGGTCGAGGTGAAGGCGTTGCTGCGGCATCACGGTGGGGTGGCGACGGCGGCGGTGGACCACGCCAAGCGGGGGACGCGGCCGTTGCAGGAGACGCGGCCGGCGCATTTCGGGCTGCCGAAGTCGGGTGTGGCGGTGTCGGAGGCGCAGGTGCAGGGGGTCGAGGAGGAACTCGGCTACCGGCTTCCGGGCGCGTACCGCTCGTTCTTGAAGGCGGCGGGCGGGTGTGCGCCGGTGGGTACGGCGCTGGACGCCGAGTTGGGGTTGTTGGTGGACCAGCCGTTCTTCACGGTGCGCGACGAGGCGGCCGTGAACGACCTGGTGTATGTCAACAAGTGTCTGCGCGACCATCTGACGAAGGATTACCTCGGGGTGGCGTTCGTGCAGGGCGGGTTGCTCGCGGTGAAGGTGAAGGGCGAGCGGCCCGGTTCGGTGTGGTTCTGCGCGTACGACGATGTGCGTGATGTGGATCCGTCGTGGTCGCCGGCGGAGCGGGTGGAGCGTCTGCTGCTGCCGTGCGGTGAGGATTTCGACGTCTTTCTGTCGCGGCTGGCGGGCAGTCCGCCGGAGTTGGAGACGGTGGCGAATCTGATGGTCGACGGCGGTTTCGCCCGTGTCGTTCCGGTGTCTTCCGGCCGGGTGGGGGAGTGAGCTTCAGGCGATGGTGACCTACGCGCAGGCGCAGGAGCGCGCCGAGGAGTGGATCAACGGTGACGTGCCCGCGTACCAGCATCGTGAGGTGCGGGTGCGGGAGTTCGAGCTGGGTTTCGTGGTGTGGGGCGAGGACCGGGCGGAGGGTCCGCGTTCGGACGCGGGGGCGCAGCGGCTGGTGATCGCCCGGGACAGCGGGGAGGCGACGCTGTGGCCGGGGTTGCCGGTGGGTGAGGTGATCCGCCGGTACGAGGAGGAGTACGGCCGTGCAGATGGGCCGCAGGACGCGGTTCCGGCGCCGGCTGCTGCGCGGGTGGATCTGAATCAGACGTCGTTCCTGTTGACTCCTCCGGAGTGGTTGCAGGAGGCGGCGGACAAGCTGGGCATCGGGGACCGGCGGCCGGGGGGCGAGGCGGGTCCGGATGCCGGCGCGGGAACGTCCGGTGCGGGTGCTGGTGCCGGGGTGTCCGGGGCCGGTGTCGGTGGTGGGGCTTCGTCCGGTGGGGCGGGGCCGGCGGAGACGCAGGCCGGGGTGCCCGCTCCGGTGGGTGCGCCGTCCGCGGATGTGCCGGTGGGGGCCACGCCGTGGGCGGGTACGGACACGAACGCGGACTCCGGTGAGGACGACCGTTCGGTGCCGTTGCCCGCGACGGTGTTCGCGCCGCCGTTGAGCGATTCCGACGACGAGGCTCCGAAGCCGCCGGTGAGCGTGCCGGACGCGAAGACGGCGTTGATGTCGGGGGGCAGCCAGCTGCCGCCGACGGCGGTCGCGCCGGCACTCGATTCTCCGAACGCGCCGGGCGCGCAGGGCTTCCCGCCGGGCGCGCCCGGCGTACCCGCGGCGCATGCTGCTCCCGGTGCGCCGGTCGTCCCGCAGGCCAGCACGCCCCCGCCGCCGCCCGGTACGCCGCCGTACGGCTACCCGCAGCCGCCGGCGGTTCCCGGCACGCCTGCCCCGGGCGCACCCGCGTACCCGCAGGCGCCCGGCACTCCGTTCGCGCCCCCCGGCCCCGGTGTGCCCGGTGTCCCGCAGGGCAGCACGCCTCCGCCGCCCCCGGGCGCGCCGAACTACGGCTATCCGCAGGGTCCCGGCGCTCCGCAGGGCGCTCCCGGTTACGGCTACCCGCAGGCGCCGGGCGATGCGGTGGGTGCGCCGCAGCCTCCGGCCGACGCGGGTGCCTCGGCGCGTCAGCTCGCGCCGAACGCCGGGGACATCGCGGATGCCGCGACGAGCAAGGCCGCGCCGCCGCCGAAGAAGGGGCGCGGTGGTGTGGGTGCGCCGCCCCCGCCGCCGGGTGCCCCCGGTACGCCGGGCGCTCGCCCGGGGAGTACGGCGCCGCCTCCCGCGCCGGGTGCGCCTGCTGGTGGGTATGTACGGACGCAGTTGGTGTCGGCACTCGGGCCGGACGGGCCCGAGGGTCCCGCCGGTCCCGGTGCGCCCGCCGGCCCTGGCGGTGTGGACGGGGCGCAGGCGCCGGGTGCGCCGAATGCTCCGGGCGCCCCCAATCCGCCTGCCGCACCTCCGGGCAACGTGCACCACGCGGCCACGGTGCTGGCCGACCCCAGCCAGTTGGGAGCGGGCGCGCCGCAGCCGCCGGGCGCCCCCGGTGTTCCGGGTATGCCGGGCGCGCAGGGTGGTCCGGGCACCCCGGGCATGCCTCCCGCGCCTGGCGCGCCGCAGCCTCCGAGTCCCCCCGCGGCGCCCGGAGTCCCCGGCGCCCCACAGCCTCCGAGCGCCCCTGCCGGTCCCGGAGCGCCGGGCGGAGGGCGCGGGGCCGTGCACCATGCGGAGACCGTGCTGGCCGCGCCCCCGGTGGCCGGTCCGGGTGCACCCCCGCCGCCGCCCGCCCCCGGCGCACTCGGTGCGCCGGGCACCCCCGGCATGCCGCCGGGTGCTCCGGGTGTCCCGCAGCCGATGCCGCCGGGCGCGCCCGGGCAGCCGCCGGCGTACGGGTATCCGCAGCAGGGACAGCCGACGGTCGGTCCCGGCTACCAGGCCGTGCTGCGCTATCGCGCGCAGGACGGTTCGGAGCAGCAGCTGATCCGGCGTTCGGCGCCGGGTACGCCGCACCCCGAGTGGCAGATCTTCCACGAGCTGCGGGCGATGAACGTGCCGCCGGACCAGGTGCTGGAGCTGCACACGGAGCTGGAGTCGTGCGAGCTGCCGGGGGCCTACTGCGCGCGGATGATCCGGGAGCAGTGGCCGCAGGCGCGGATCACGAGCATCGCGCCGTACGGCACGGATCACGCGAGCCGGCAGCAGGGCATGCAGCAGCTGCTGGCGCACCAGGGTGAGCTGCACCAGGTGGCCGACGGGCCCGCGCGGCCCGCGCCGGTGCGGGCGCCGTTGCCGCCGGTCCAGCCCGCGCCGCCCGTTCCGCCGGAGGGCATCGCGCAGGAGCTGGCGGCGGCGTTCGGGCCGGGGGTCTTCCGGTTCGAGCAGCAGGCGGTGTCGCGGCAGGGTGTGCCGCCGATCGTGGCGCACACGCTGGTCGTGGCCGGTCTGCCGGTGGACATGGGCCCGTTCTTCTGGGCGCAGGCCCAGCCGGGGCGCCCGGTGCCGACGCTGGCGGAGCTGGCGGCCGAGCGCGGGGTGCAGCCCGCGGCGGACGCGGGGTCGTACCTCGTCATGGGTACCGACTTCGGCAAGGCGCTGTGTGTGCAGTACGGGACGGCGAACATCGTGGCCGTGCCGGTGGAGGCGGGGCCGGGCGGGGCCGCGGTGCCGCCGCAGTTCGTGAACACCGGGTTGCCGGAGTTCACGCGCTGCCTGGCGCTGCTGGGCCGGATGTGGCGCCTGCGGTACGGGCTGAACCAGGAGCAGGCGGGCCGCTGGACCGTGGACTTCCAGGCGCAGCTGGCCGCCCTGGACCCGGCGGCGCTCGGTTCGCCGGAGAGCTGGTGGTCGGTGCTGCTGGAGCAGATGTGGGACGGGCTGCTCTAGGCCCGCCGGTCACACGGGGCACGTCGGCCGTGTGAGCCCGTCATGCCCTCCACGCGCGCGTGGAGGGCATGACGGGCCGACGGGCCGGTGGGCTTCCGGCGCTCGCGGCGTACGCGCGCGTTCACGACGACGCCGCCTCCCGCCACCGTTCCCTCGCGTTTTCCTCCCTCTCGGCCGAACGGGTGGGCGCCGCCGCCGTCTCGAGCGCCTTGGGAGGGCGGCTCGACGACGGGCCGTTTCCTCGCCCTGTACGGGACTCCCGCCGACCCCGACGCGTTCGGCCGGCACGGCCGGGTGGTGCACGCCGCTGCACGGTCGGCCGGGAGACGGCGCCGGTGCGCCGGGGTGTGCCGTACTGCCTGGTCGTGACGCCGGAGTGGGACTGCCGGAAGAGCTGCGCGCGGCGTTCGCCTCGCCGAGGGGCCCTCGTCCACAGCAAGATCATCACCCTGCAGGAGGGCCTGCCGCAGCCGCCCCGTCCGCCCCGTCGATCGCGAAGACGCGGGATGCGGAGCGTGACGTCAGTGCGGAGTGTCGCGTTATGCATACTTAAGCCCGATCCATCAAGATGTGCGCCACATCGTCCTGTCGCGTATGTCCGGTGGAGAGGGGTTCCCAGGGTGAGCAGCGCATCGATGTCGCCGCACGGCTTCGTGACCGTCCGGGGGCGCGGCTACCGACCCGATCAGGTCGACGCCTACCTGGAGCAGTTGTCGTCCGACCGCGACGCGGCGTGGGAGCGGGCCGCGCGGCTGACCGTGCTCGCCAAGGACATGGGGGCGGAGGCCGCGCGGATGCGCGAGGTCGTCGCCGAGCTCCCACCGCAGACGTACGAGTCGCTCGGGGAGGGCGCACGGCGGTTGTTCCAGGTCGTGCTGGAGGAGGAGGCGGATCTCCGCGAGCGCACGCGGCGTGAAGCGGACGAGCACCTCGCGCAGGCCGAAGCGCACGCCGAGAGCGTACGCCGGGAGGCGCAGGAAGCAGCGGACGCGCTCCGCGCGGAAGCCGACGAACACGCCCACCGGCGGCTCCTCGCGGCGCGCACCGAGGCCTACGACATCCGCGTCGGCGCCCGGCGCGAAGTGAAGGAAGGGCGCTCGGAGGCGCTCACCGCGTTGCGCGAGGTACGGCAGCGCACCACCGGCATGCTCGCCGGGCAGGCCCGGGAGCAGGCCGAGCGGTGGGCCGAGGTCGAGCGCGAGGAGGCCGAGCGGATCGCCGAACTGGACGCCCGGCACGCCGAGCGGGTGCGCCGGGCCGAGGCCGCGCTGGCCGCCGCCGAGCGCGCCCTCGGGGAGGCCGAGGAGTACGCGCGCCGCAGCCAGGAGGAGGCACTCGCGCGTGCCGCCGAGATCATCGCCGACGCGCGCGTGCGCGAGGAACGCATCGCCCGGGCGACCGAAGAGGTGCTGCGCGAGCACGGCGAGACCTGGGACGACGTGCAGGCGCACATGGACCACATGCGCAGCAGGCTGACCTCGCTGACCGGCAGGGTCGCCCTGGAATGACCTTGCGGCCGCCGGACCCGCGGCCCGCTCAGCTCCCCTTCCGCGCCGCCCCCGCCAGGATCCATCCCTCCACCGCCTCGTACTGGTGCCGCTGTTGCTCCGCCTTGGCGCGGCCCGAGGCGATCGTGCCGAGCCAGCCGAAGAGGAAGCCGGCCGGGATGGAGACGATGCCGGTCGTGGTGAACGGGAACCAGTTGAAGTCGGCGTGCGGGAAGGCCGAGACGGGGGAGCCGGAGACCAGGTTGGTGCCCGGCATGAGCAGCAGCACGGTCAGCGTGCCCCCGATGAGCGTCGCCAGCAGCCCGCTGCGGGTGTAGCGGCGCCAGAACAGCCCGTACACCAGGGCGGGCGCTATGGCCGAGGCGCCCAGGCAGAAGGAGAGCGTCACCAGGGGCTGCAGGCTGTGGTGCTGCACCATCGTGGCGAGCAGGATCGTCGGCACCCCTATGGCGAGCGCCGAGACGCGGGCGAGGGCCATCTCGCGCGGGGCCGGCATCTCCTGCACGCGGGCCGCGAACACGTCGTGGGCGAGGGAGTTGGCGCAGGCGAGGATCATCCCGGCGACCGAGGCGAGCAGGGTCAGGAAGATCGCCGTGGTCACCATGGTGAACAGGAACGTCTCGGCCGTGGACACGTCGGCGCCGAACGCCGCCCGCGAGCCCAGCAGGTACGCGGTGTTGCCCTGCGGGTCGGCCCCGGCGATCACGGCACGCCCGACCAGTGCCGTGGCGCCGAACCCGACCACCGTGATGACCAGCACGAACAGGGCGACGATCGAGACCGCCCAGGACATCGAGCGGCGCACCTGGCGGGCGCTGGAGGCCGTGTACATGCGCATGGTGATGTGCGGCAGGCAGGCGCCGCCGAGCACCACGGTCAGCTCCGAGGCGATCATGTCCAGACGGGACCGGCCCGACGTGCCGAACTGCAGCCCGGAGTGCAGGAAGGCCGGTCCGGCGCCGCTCTGCCGCGAGGCCGCGGTGAACAGCGCGCCCGGATCCCAGTCGAAGTGGCGCAGGACCAGTACGGCGACCACGGCGCCCGACCCGACCAGCATCACGATCTTCAGGATCTGGATGAGCGCGGTGCCCTTCATGCCGCCGATCGCCGCATAGGCGATCATCAGGGCGCCCAGCCCGACGACGCACGCGGTCTTCAGCGACTCGTCGGTGAAGCCCAGGATGAACGCCATCAGCTGCCCGGTTCCGGCGAGTTGGACCAGCATCAGCGGCAGCAGCGCGGCGATCGTCACCGCGCAGGCCGTCATGCGCACGGCGCGTCCCGGCAGCCGGCGGGCGAGCGCGTCGCCCATGGTGAACCGGCCCGCGTTGCGCAGCGGTTCGGCCAGCAGGAACATCAGCAGCATCAGTGACAGCGCGGTGCTCAGGGCGAGGACGACCCCGTCGTAGCCGCACAGGGCGATCACCCCGCCGGTGCCGAGGACGGTGGCCGCGGAGATGTAGTCCCCGGCGATGGCGAGGCCGTTGCGCAGCGGGGACAGGGAGCCGTAGCCGGTGTAGAACTCGTCGAGGTCGTCGCGGTCGGGGCCGGTCATCACGCACAGCAGCAGGGTCACCGTGGCGACGGTGGAGAAGGCGACCAGGGACATGGACTGGGCCGGGCCGCTGAAACCTGCGAAGCCTCCCACGGCCGGAGTGCCGGCGGCGGTCATCGGACGGCCCCCCGGCGGGCGTCCAGTTCGGCCTGCCTGCGGATGCGGTCCGCGAGCGGATCGACGTGCCGGCGCGCGGTGTGCTCGTACAGGGCGATCGCGAGCCAGGTGACCGGGAGCTGGATCAGGGCGAGCAGCAGGCCGGCGGGGATGCCGTCGGCGACCGTGCGGGTCATCACGCCGGGCGCGGACGCGGACAGCACCAGGAACAGCGTGAAGTAGCCGAGCGCGGTGAGCGTGGCCGTACGCCGCTGCCAGCGGTAGGCGCTGCGCAGCACCCGCAGGTCGCTGTGGTGGCCGAGGGGTTCGCGGGGCGGCCGGCGGTCCGGGCGCGGCTGCGGGGGAGCGGGCTGCCAGGGGTAGGTGAGGTGGGGCGGGCCGTAGGAGGCGGGAGGTGTGTCGTAGGAGGAGGACGGCTGGGGCGGGTACGACGGGTACGACGGGTGCGGCGGGTCGTAGGACATCCCGGGGCTCCTTGCGCGGCTCGGGTCCGTGGCGGCGGACCGCAGGGAGGTGGGGGGTGGGGGTGTGGAGCCACGCACGCTACTCGCGGCTTCCCGGGCCGCGCGGCGTTTTCACCGAACTGGCCGGTCGGTATGCGCTTACTACACGGATCCGTATGCGCTTACTGCATGAAAACGCGTTCCAGCCTGGGGTGTTACCCGCGTTAACCCAGCCCTTCGTGTGCCGCGGGCACGCTCACTCCTCGCGTACCGGGAACCGCCGCGGCGCCACCAGCAGCAGCACCAGAAAGGCCAGGGCCGCCGCGGCCGCCGCGCCGAGGTACACCGCGTGCACCGCGTCGGCGATCGCGTGCCGGGTCGCCTCCGGGGCCGTACCGGCGTCCAGCGCGCGCGTGACGGAGTCCAGGTCCCCGGCCCCGCCCAGCCGCGCGGCCAGCACCCCGTTGGCGACGGCGCCGAACAGCGAGGCGCCCAGGGTCTGTCCGGTCTGCCGGCAGAACAGCACCGACGCGGTCGTGGTGCCCCGCTCCGACCAGCCCACCGTCGACTGCACCCCGACGATCAGCGGCAGCTGGAACAGCCCGAGCGCCGCGCCCAGCAGGAGCATGAGCAGCGTCGGCTGCCACCACGAGCCGGGGTAGGGCAGCAGGGGGAACGCGCACAGGACCAGCGTGGCCACGCCGATGCCGAGCAGCGCGGTGTCGCGGAAGCCGATACGGCGGTAGACGTGCTGGCTGAGCGCCGCCGACACCGGCCAGCTGAGCGTCCACACCGACAGCACGAACCCGGCGGCCACGGGCGCGAGTCCGAGCACCGACTGCGCGTACGTCGGCAGGAACACGCTCGGCGCCACCATCAGCAGCCCCAGCGCGCCGAGCGCCAGATTGACGGCCGCGATCGTGCGGCGCCGCCACACCCACCCGGGGATGATCGGCTGCGCCGCCCGCCGCTCCACCACGACCACCACGGCCACCAGCGCCAGGCCCGTGCCGAACAGCGTGAGCGACGGCGCCGACAGCCACGGCCAGGCGACCCCGCCCTGCACCAGCGCGGTCAGCAGCACCCCGCCGCACGCGAACACCGCGAGCGCGCCGGCCCAGTCCACGCGCGCGTGCGCGGCGTTTTCCGGGCTCTCCGGCTTCTCCCGCTGCGGTTCGTGCAGATGACGGACGACCAGCCACAGCGCGGCCGCGCCGATCGGCAGGTTGACCAGGAAGATCCAACGCCAGTCGGCGTACGCGGCGAGCACCCCGCCGAGGCCCGGCCCCGCCACCGCCGACACCGCCCACACCGTGGACAGCCTGGACTGGATCTTCGGGCGTTCCGCCAGCGGATACAGATCGGCGGCGAGCGTCTGCACGGTGCCCTGCAGCGCCCCGCCGCCCAGCCCCTGCACGATCCGGAACGCGATCAGCGCCGCCATGTTCCAGGCGCCCGCGCACAGCAGCGAGCCCAGCAGGAACACGGCCGCGCCCGTCACCAGCACCGGCTTGCGGCCGAAGGTGTCGGACAGCTTGCCGTAGACGGGGAGCGTGACGGTCACGGCGAGCAGATAGCCGGAGAAGAGCCAGGAGAAGACGGAGAACCCGCCGAGGTCGCCGACGATCTGCGGTACGGCCGTGGAGACGATGGTGGCGTCGAGGGCGGCCAGCGCCATCGCCAGCATCAGCGCGGCGACGACCGCGCCCCTCCGGTGCGTTCCGGTGCCCTGCGCGGCCCCCTTGCGTATCGCGGGTGTCGTACTCCCCACCGGACGTCCCCTCCCCGTGCCCCTTGCACCTGTCTCCGGTACGACAGCTTCCCATTGACCCTCCCGCGACGGGAGGGTGGAGGCTTTGCGGACCGAGGGGTGGAGACGACCCCGAGGGGGCCTCCGCCCGGGGGTGGAGCACCCCTAGGGGTCTCTCCGTACTACGGCTCGGGGAGGGTTCGTCCCGGCGGAGGACGAGAGGGGCCGGGCCCGGTCCTTAACCTGGCTTTACGCCGCTGGGGGGCGGCTGACCGCACCGGCGGGGTGGGGTTTTCCCCCGGGAAGGACGGGGCTTCGCACCAGCGCGTGACGGCCCCGTCGGCCGCGAGACTCATCGACGTACTCAGGACGACGCACCGCACCAGCGGCGCACCGCATCGACCTGTCAACCGACATAGGAGACATACCGTGACATCGGCTGTGACCATTCCCAGGCACGGGGGCACTGGAGGGCGGACGGCCGTTGCCGCGCGGGCGCGGCAGGTCGTGAAGGCGTACGGGTCCGGCGAGACACGTGTCGTCGCCCTCGATCACGTCGACGTGGACATCATGCGCGGTCAGTTCACCGCGATCATGGGCCCCTCGGGGTCCGGCAAGTCCACGCTGATGCACTGCCTCGCCGGGCTCGACACCGTGACCAGCGGTCAGATCCACCTGGACGAGACCGAGATCACCGGCCTGAAGGACAAGAAGCTCACCCAACTGCGCCGGGACCGGATCGGCTTCATCTTCCAGGCGTTCAACCTGCTGCCGACGCTGAACGCCCTCGAGAACATCACGCTGCCCATGGACATCGCCGGCCGCAAGCCCGACAAGGCCTGGCTGGACCGCGTGGTGGAGACCGTCGGACTCGCCGGACGGCTCAAGCACCGGCCCACCCAGCTCTCCGGCGGCCAGCAGCAGCGCGTCGCCGTGGCCCGCGCCCTCGCCGCCCGCCCGGAGATCATCTTCGGGGACGAGCCCACCGGAAACCTCGACTCGCGCGCGGGCGCCGAAGTCCTCGGCTTCCTGCGCCGCTCGGTGGACGAACTCGGCCAGACCATCGTGATGGTCACCCACGACCCCGTCGCCGCCTCCTACGCGGACCGCGTGCTCTACCTCGCCGACGGCCGGATCGTCGACGAGATGCACCAGCCGACGGCCGATCAGGTCCTGGACCGCATGAAGGACTTCGACGCCCGGGGGCGTACGTCATGACCGTCCTGAAGACCTCGCTGCGCAACTTCTTCGCGCACAAGGGCCGTATGGCGCTCTCCGCGATCGCGGTCCTGCTGTCGGTGGCCTTCGTCAGCGGAACCCTTGTCTTCACCGACACCATGAACACCACCTTCGACAAGCTCTTCCAGGCCACGGCCTCGGACGTGACGGTCGCCGCGAAGGGCTCCTCCGACAGCGGTGAGACCACCGACCGCACCGGCAGGCCGCCGGTCATGCCGGCCTCCGTCGTCGGCGAGGTCCGGGGCGCCCGGGGCGTCGCGAAGGCCGAGGGCACGGTGTTCTCCACCTCGGTGACCGTCATCGACGCCAAGAAGGACAAGCTCTCGCCCAGCAGCGGCGCGCCGACCATCGTCGGCAGCTGGAACGGCAACGACGCCCGCACCATGAAGATCACCAAGGGTGCGGCGCCCCAGGGCCCGGACCAGGTCATGGTCGACCAGGACACCGCCGACAAGCACCACCTCGAGCTCGGCGACGACATCGGCATGATCTCCGTCGTCGGCACGCACCACGCGCGCGTGTCCGGCATCGCCGCCTTCAAGGTGACCAACCCCGGCGCGGCGATCTTCTACCTGGACACCAAGACCGCCCAGCAGACCCTGGTCGGCCGCACCGGCGTGTACACCAACGTCAACGTCACCGCCGCCAAGGGCGTGACGGACGACCAGCTGAAGAAGAACGTCACGGCCGCCCTCGGCCACGCCTACAAGGTGCAGACCGCCAAGGAGGTCGCCGACGCCAACCAGAAGAGCGTCGAGAGCTTCCTGAACGTCATGAAGTACGCGATGCTCGGCTTCGCCGGGATCGCCTTCCTCGTCGGCATCTTCCTGATCATCAACACCTTCTCCATGCTGGTCGCCCAGCGCACCCGCGAGATCGGCCTGATGCGCGCCATCGGCTCCTCCCGCAAGCAGGTCAACCGGTCCGTGCTGATCGAGGCGCTGCTGCTCGGCGTGATCGGCTCCGTGTTCGGCGTCGGCGCGGGCGTCGGCATCGCGGTCGGCCTGATGAAGCTCATGGGCAAGATGGGCATGCATCTGTCCACCGACGACCTGACCGTCGCCTGGACGACCCCCGCCGTCGGCCTGCTCCTCGGTGTCGTGGTCACCGTCCTGGCCGCCTACCTGCCCGCCCGGCGCGCCGGCAAGGTCTCACCCATGGCCGCCCTGCGCGACGCCGGCGCCCCGGCCGACGCCAAGGCCGGCACCGTCCGGGCCGTGATCGGGCTGCTCCTCACCGCCGCCGGCGGCTTCAGCCTGTACGTCGCCGCGACCGCCGACAAGGCCAAGGCCGGCTCGGGCTGGCTGGGCCTGGGCGTGGTGGCCACGCTGATCGGCTTCGTCGTCATCGGCCCGCTGCTGGCCGCCGGACTGGTCCGGATCCTCGGCGCGATCATGCTGCGGATGTTCGGCCCCGTCGGCCGGATGGCCGAGCGCAACGCGCTGCGCAACCCGCGCCGCACCGGCGCCACCGGCGCCGCCCTCATGATCGGCCTGGCCCTGGTGGCCTGCCTGTCGGTGGTCGGCTCCTCCATGGTCGCCTCGGCCACCGACCAGCTCGACAAGACCGTCGGGACGGACTTCATCATCCAGGCCGACAACGGCCAGCGCGTCGTGCCACAGGCGGTCCGGCTCATCAAGGACACCCCCGGGCTCGCGCGGGTCACCGAGTACCGGCCGACCCTGGCTGACTACACCACGCCCGACGGCCAGACGCTCAAGGACACGGACATCACCGCGGCCGACCCGACCTACGCGACCGACCTGCGCAAGAAGACCGTCGCCGGGAACCTCAAGGACGCCTACCTGCCCGACTCGATGTCCGTCCACGAGAAGTTCGCCAAGGCCCACGGCATCCACCTCGGCTCGAAGATCACCGTCGCGTTCAAGGAGGGCGCCACCGCCCACCTGACGGTCCGGGCGATCACCAGCAGCGACGACGTGATCGACCAGGGCGCCAAGTACACGTCGATCGCCACGCTCGCCAAGTACGTCCCCGCCGCGAAGATGCCGCTCGACGAGCTGGTCTTCGCCACCGCCCAGGACGGACAGCAGGCCGCCGCCTACAAGGCCCTGAAGTCGGCCCTGCACGACGACTACCCGCAGCTCACCGTGCGCGACCAGACCGACTACAAGAAGGCCCTGAAGGACCAGATCGGCCAGCTGCTGAACATGATCTACGGCCTGCTGGCGCTCGCGATCATCGTCGCGGTCCTGGGTGTCGTGAACACCCTGGCCCTGTCGGTGGTCGAGCGGACCCGGGAGATCGGCCTGATGCGGGCCATCGGACTCTCCCGCCGCCAGCTGCGCCGCATGATCCGCCTGGAGTCCGTGGTGATCGCCGTCTTCGGCGCCCTGCTCGGCCTCGGCCTGGGCATGGGCTGGGGCGCGACCGCCCAGAAGCTCCTCGCGCTGCAGGGCCTGAAGATCCTTCAGATCCCCTGGCCGACGATCATCACCGTCTTCATCGCCTCGGCCTTCGTGGGCCTGTTCGCCGCGCTGATCCCGGCGTTCCGGGCGGGCCGCATGAACGTACTGAACGCGATCGCGACGGACTAGCGCCCACAGGGCCGACAGCCACCGCATACGGGGGTTGCGGGGGAAACCCGGTGCCGGGGAGTCGCCAGGACTTCCCGGCACCGGGTTTTTGCCGGTCCGCTTTTCAGCCGGCCGAGTCGGGTGGCGGGTGGGCAAAGGCCGGTGGTCCAGGGGCGGAGCCCCCGGTTGGCCCACTGCGGCACCGGGCGGCGAACGCCGGAGTTGTCCACAGCCTCCGACGCCACCCTCGACGGAGTCGTACGCTGGACACCCCCGGCTGCTCACCGCACCGGGCTGCTTGCGTTGCCCACCTCCGGACGGAAACTGCCCCCATGAGCCTGCACGGTCTGCTCGACGCCGTCGTCAAGGACCCCGCCCTCGCGGAAGCGATCAAGGCTGCCGCGGACGGCAACCGCATGCACATCGACCTCGTCGGCCCCCCGGCGGCCCGCCCCCTCGCGGTCGCCGCCCTCGCCCGCGAGGCCGGCCGCCCGGTGCTCGCGGTCACGGCGACCGGCCGCGAGGCCGAGGACCTGGCGGCGGCCCTGCGCTCCCTGCTGCCCGCCGAGGGCGTCGTGGAGTACCCCTCCTGGGAGACCCTTCCGCACGAGCGGCTCAGCCCCCGCAGCGACACCGTCGGCCGCCGTCTCGCCGTCCTGCGGCGCCTGGCCCACCCCAGCCCCGACGACCCCGAGACCGGCCCCGTCTCTGTCGTGGTCGCGCCCGTGCGCTCCGTGCTGCAGCCGCAGGTCAAGGGCCTCGGCGACCTGGAGCCGGTGTCCCTGAGGACGGGCCGGACCGCCGACCTGAACGAGGTCGTGGTAGCCCTCGCGGCCGCCGCCTACGCGCGCGTGGAGCTCGTCGAGAAGCGCGGCGAGTTCGCCGTGCGCGGCGGCATCCTGGACGTGTTCCCGCCCACCGAGGAACACCCGCTGCGCGTGGAGTTCTGGGGCGACGACGTCGAGGAGATCCGCTACTTCAAGGTCGCCGACCAGCGCTCCCTCGAAGTCGCCGAGCACGGCCTGTGGGCACCGCCGTGCCGCGAGCTGCTGCTCACCGACGACGTCCGCGCACGCGCGCGTGCCCTCGCCGAGGAGCACCCGGAGCTGGGCGAACTGCTCAACAAGATCGCCGAGGGCATCGCGGTCGAGGGCATGGAGTCCCTGGCCCCCGTCCTGGTGGACGACATGGAACTGCTCCTCGACGTCCTGCCCAAGGGCGCGATGGCCGTCGTCTGCGACCCGGAGCGGGTCCGCACGCGTGCCGCCGACCTCGTGGCCACCTCCCAGGAGTTCCTCCAGGCATCCTGGGCGGCCACCGCCGGCGGCGGCGAGGCCCCGATCGACGTCGGCGCCGCATCCCTGTGGTCCATCGCCGACGTCCGCGACCGCGCCCGCGAGCTGGACATGATGTGGTGGTCGGTGTCGCCGTTCGCCGCCGATCTCGAACTCGACGCCGACACCCTCAAGCTCGGCATGCACGCGCCCGAGACCTACCGCGGCGACACCGCGCGGGCCCTCGCCGACACCAAGGGCTGGCTCGTCGACGGCTGGCGCGTGGTCTTCGTCACCGAGGGCCACGGCCCGGCCGCCCGCACGGTGGAGGTGCTCGGCAACGAGGGCATCGCCGCCCGCCTGTCCGATGCAAAAACGGGTGACCTCGGCGAGCTGAGCCCCTCCGTGGTGCACGTCTCCTGCGGCTCGATCGAGTACGGCTTCGTGGACCCGGCCCTCAAGTTCGCCGTGCTCACCGAGACCGACCTGTCCGGCCAGCGCGCGACCGGCCGCGAGGGCGCCCGGATGCCGGCCCGCCGCCGCAAGACCATCGACCCGCTCACCCTGGAATCGGGCGACTACATCGTCCACGAACAGCACGGCGTCGGCCGCTACATCGAGATGGTGCAGCGCACCGTGCAGGGCGCCACCCGCGAGTACCTGGTGGTCGAGTACGCGCCCGCCAAGCGCGGCCAGCCCGGCGACCGCCTCTACATCCCGACCGACCAGCTGGAGCAGATCACCAAGTACGTCGGCGGCGAGGCACCCACCCTGCACCGGCTCGGCGGCGCCGACTGGACGAAGACCAAGGCACGCGCGAAGAAGGCCGTCAAGGAGATCGCCGCCGACCTGATCAAGCTCTACAGCGCTCGCATGGCCGCCCCCGGCCACACCTTCGGCGCCGACACGCCCTGGCAGCGCGAACTGGAGGACGCCTTCCCCTACGCCGAGACCCCGGACCAGCTCACCACCATCGCCGAGGTCAAGGAGGACATGGAGAAGTCCGTCCCCATGGACCGCCTGATCTGCGGCGACGTCGGCTACGGCAAGACCGAGATCGCGGTGCGGGCCGCCTTCAAGGCCGTACAGGACGGCAAGCAGGTCGCGGTCCTCGTGCCGACGACACTGCTGGTGCAGCAGCACTTCGGGACGTTCTCCGAGCGGTACGCGCAGTTCCCGGTGAGCGTGAAGGCGCTCTCCCGGTTCCAGACCGACACCGAGGCCAAAGCAGTCCTGGAAGGCCTGCGCGAGGGCGCGGTGGACGTCGTGATCGGCACCCACCGCCTGTTCTCCTCCGAGACGAAGTTCAAGGACCTCGGCCTGGTCATCGTCGACGAGGAGCAGCGCTTCGGCGTCGAGCACAAGGAGCAGCTGAAGAAGCTCCGCGCCAACGTCGACGTGCTGACCATGTCCGCGACCCCGATCCCGCGCACCCTGGAGATGGCGGTCACCGGCATCCGCGAGATGTCCACGATCACCACGCCCCCCGAGGAGCGCCACCCGGTGCTCACCTTCGTCGGGCCGTACGAGGAGAAGCAGATCGGCGCCGCCATCCGCCGCGAACTGCTGCGCGAGGGCCAGGTCTTCTACATCCACAACCGCGTCGAGTCCATCGACCGCGCGGCGGCCAGACTGCGCGAGATCGTCCCCGAGGCACGCATCGCCACCGCCCACGGCCAGATGTCGGAGTCGGCGCTGGAGCAGGTCGTCGTCGACTTCTGGGAGAAGAGGTTCGACGTCCTCGTCTCGACCACGATCGTCGAGTCCGGCATCGACATCTCCAACGCCAACACCCTCATCGTGGAGCGCGGCGACACCTTCGGCCTGTCCCAGCTGCACCAGCTGCGCGGCCGCGTCGGCCGAGGCCGCGAGCGCGGCTACGCCTATTTCCTCTACCCGCCGGAGAAGCCGCTCACGGAGACCGCGCACGAGCGGCTGGCCACCATCGCCCAGCACACCGAGATGGGCGCGGGCATGTACGTGGCGATGAAGGACCTGGAGATCCGCGGCGCCGGCAACCTGCTCGGCGGCGAACAGTCCGGGCACATCGCGGGCGTCGGCTTCGACCTGTACGTCCGCATGGTCGGCGAGGCCGTCGCCGACTACCGGCGCCAGCTGGAGACCGGCGAGATCGAGGAGGAGCCGCCGCTCGAGGTCAAGATCGAGCTGCCCGTCGACGCGCACGTCCCGCACGACTACGCGCCCGGCGAGCGCCTGCGCCTCCAGGCGTACCGCTCCATCGCCGCCGCCAACTCGGAGGAGGACATCAAGGCCGTCCGCGAGGAACTCACCGACCGCTACGGCAAGCTGCCCGAGCCGGTGGAGAACCTGCTGCTGGTGGCCGGGCTGCGGATGCTCGCGCGCGCGTGCGGCGTCGGCGAGATCGTCCTCCAGGGCACCAACATCCGTTTCGCACCGGTGGAGCTGCGCGAGTCGCAGGAACTGCGCGTCAAGCGCCTCTACCCCGGCACGGTCATCAAACCGGCCGTCCACCAGGTGCTGGTCCCGCGCCCGAAGACCGCGAAGGTCGGCGGCAAGCCGCTGGTCGGCCGTGAACTGCTGGGCTGGGTGGGGGAGTTCCTCGCCTCGATCCTGGGGTCGTAGGAGCCGTAGGGGCGGTGTGAGCTGCAGGAGTCGTAGAGGGGGCGTGAGGGACGGTCGTCCCGGCCCGTTGTGAGCGGGCTCACGCGTATGTCGGCCGAGCTCCCCCCGTACGGCACCGCCATGCTCCAACCCGACCGCACGGTGCCCGAAAACACCGCTCTGGTCCCCATCTGCAAGGGGCCTTACGGCAGTTACCGTAAGGGACGGAACGATTCCGCCCGCCTCCAACGGGCGGACCAGTGCGAGTGAGGGGGACGCACCGTGACGCGTCTGAGGGGTGGGGCGGTCACCGCCGTGGTCGTGCTGGTGGCCGTGGCCGGCTGCAGGTCCGGGCAGGGCAAGGGGGCCTCCGGGCCGCAGCAGACCGGAGGCGGAGGCACGCTCATGGCCGCCGTCGACTCCCTGACCGTCAAGGGCCGGGCACCGAAGACCGGTTACTCCCGGGCCCGGTTCGGTGCCGCCTGGGCGGACACGGACTCCAACTCCTGCGACACCCGCGACGACATACTCAAACGTGACCTGAAGGCCGTGAGGTTCACCGGCGGCACCTGCAAGGTCACGTACGGCCTGCTCGAACCGGACCCCTACTCCGGCAAGGACATCACCTACCGGCGCGGCAGCAGCCAGGTCGACATCGACCACGTCGTCCCCCTCTCCGACGCCTGGCAGAAGGGCGCCGAGTACTGGGACGCGAGCAAGCGCATAGCGCTGGCCAACGACCCCCTCAACCTCATCGCCGTCGACGCGAGCACCAACCGCGGCAAGGGCGACGGCGACGCGGCCACCTGGCTCCCGCCCAACACCGGGTACCGCTGCACCTACGTGGCCGCCCAGGTAGCCGTCAAGAAGAAGTACGGCCTGTGGGTCACCGCCGCCGAGAAGGCCGCCATGAAGAAGGTCCTCGCCGGCTGCCCGGACCAGAAACTCCCCACGGGCGGCAACCCCACCAAGGCGCCGGAGCGCTTCCGGGCGCGCTGACCCCGCTGGTCAAATGGCTGGCAGGGCCCCGTGCGCGGTCCCTACCGTGAGCGTCATGGACGTCAAGGTGAGCAGCATCGCCGAGCGGCCCGACCGGCTGCCGGCGTTGTTCGAGATGGCCGACACATGGCCCGAGTTCGTGACCAACGACCCCGTGGGCACCGCCCATTACGGCCGTGTCCCCACCGAACTGCCCGAGTACGTGCTGTTCGCCGAGGACGAGCGCGGCGACATCGTCGCGCACGCCTTCAGTGTGCCCTTCGCCCTCGACGTCGACGGCCGGCGCACCCTGCCCGCGCGCGGCTGGGACCAGATCCTGCTCTGGGCCTTCGCCGACCTGCGCCGGGGCACCCGCCCCGACACGGTGAGCGCCGTCTCGGTCACCGTCGCCCCGCACGCCCAGGGCCACGGCCTGTCCGCCGTCATGCTCTCGGCGATGCGGAACAACGCCCGCACGCTCGGTTTCCGCGAGGTCGTCGCCCCCGTACGCCCCAGCGCCAAGCACCGCGAGCCGCACACTCCGATCGCCGAGTACGCCCACCGGGTCCGCCCCGACGGCCTGCCCGAGGACCCGTGGCTGCGCGTCCACGCACGCGCCGGGGCCACCATCGACTCCGTCGCGCCGGCCTCCATGACCGTGGGCGCCTCGCTGGAGGAGTGGCGCCGCTGGACCGGGCTGCCGTTCGACACCCCCGCGGACGTCGAGGTGCCCGGCGCCCTGGTCCCGGTCCGCTGCGAACCGGACCGCGGATACGCCGTCTACGTCGAGCCCAACGTGTGGATGCGGCACCCGCTGTGAGCGGGCGCCGCGTCTTCCGCGCCGGTCAGGCCGTCTTCAGGCCCTTCAGGCTGCCCAGGATCAGGGTCGTCACCTTCTTCGCGGCGGCGGCTCCGTCGTCGGTGCCCGCCGTGGACAGCACGGTGATCACGGAGTTGCCGGAACGAGCGGCGACGAGCGTGGTGCCGTTCTGCCACGCGCCGCTCGTCAGCGTCATCGTGTAGGCCTCGTCCCCGAGCCCCGGCGTGGACGCGCCCGTGAGCTTCACCTTGGCGTGCGCCTCGGTGTCCGTGAAGGTGGCGCACTCGCCGGCGACCGCCTGCAACTGCTTCATCACCGTGTTCGCGGTGGTGCCCTGGAACGCGTCGATCTCCTGGGCCACTTCCTCCGTCTTGTCGTGGTTCGCATAGTCGTTCTGCGCGAACGACACGCCCCCCTTGAAGCCGGTCACCTGGATCCAGGACGAGCCCTCCAGCCTGGTGCAGTCCGGCTTCGCGGTGCTCCGGGCGGACGGGGAGAGGAACTCGCCGCCGGTGTCGGAGGCGCCGTCGGCCTCGAGCGTGAACCCGGACGGGAAGGCCGACGCCGGCGCGAGCGCCTTCTTCAGCTGCGTACCGGTGGCGAGACCGGCGTTCACGTCCTTCGCCTTGGCCGGCCTGGCGTTGGTGCCTCCGTCGTCGGAGGAGGAACCGGACGAGCAGGCGGTGAGGGCCAGCGGGAGTGCCGCGACGGCGAGCAGCGTGGCGACACGGGGGGTGAGACGCATGACAGTCCTTCGAGCTGGGTGGTACGGGGATGTGGGTACGGCATGCCGTACGGCGTCCGGAACCGCTCCGGCCGCGCGGGGTGGGGGCCCGGGCAGCCGGAGCCGGTGGGACGGGTTCGGTGCGCGGTGTGGGGATGGGGGTTGCGCAGTGGTGTGCGCCGGTGTGGCGTGCGCGGTTGGTGAGCGGTGTTCGGCGAGTGGTGGCGGGAAGTGGCCGCGGCTCAGGCCGCCTTCTTCCAGTCGCCGCAGCCGGTGGTCTTGAAGTAGGCGTCGCTCGGGCTGATGGTGACGACGGCCGTGCCGGTCACGTTGTTGTTGGCGATGATCGAGTTCAGCCCGTGCTCGGCGTCCTTGGTGCGCTCCCAGTAGCAGGAGTCGTCGGCGTTGCCCGTTGACTTGTACGTGCCCGGCGCGATGTCCCTGCCGACCTTGTACATGCCTCCGTCGCCGGCCATGGAGGAGGCGGGCGTGCCCTTCGTCCTGGGGTCGACGGCCTCCCAGTCCTTGCAGCCGCGGGACTTGAAGATCTTGTCGGTGGCCTTGATGGTCACGTAACTCGTGCCGGTGACGTTGTCGTTGGCCAGCAGCGAGTCGGTCTCGCCCTTGGCGTCCTTGGCGCGCTCCCAGTAGCACAGGTCGTCGGTGTTGCCGGTGGTGCGGTACGTGCCCGGCTTCACGTCCGAGCCGACCTGGTACTCGCCGTCGCCGGCCATGGCGGCCTTGTTCTTGTCCTTCGTACCGCCGGGCGTGTGCTCGGCGGAGGCGGACGAGCTCTTGCCGCTGCCGCTGGAACCGCCGTCCTTGCCGTGGCTGCCGGCGTTCGCCGACACGGCAGCGATGACAACGACCCCCACGACGGCGCTCAGCGAGACCTTGGCCTTCATGCCCATGGCGAATCCCTCCCCAAAGCGGCGGCCTCCCCCTCCGGTGGCCGCTCGTTCGCTGGGTCAATAAGAGCAGAGCCTGTGAACCGAGTCAACACGATTCACATGTTCCTATGTGTACACGCCGTGAATGCGTGGATCACGTGTACGCCGGTATGCTCGGCGCACACAGGGACGAGGGGAGCGGCCGGTGCAGGACAATGCGACAGAGGTGACCGCGGCCGGAATCGCCCGGCTCGCCGGAGTGGGCCGGGCCGCCGTCAGCAACTGGCGCCGCCGGCACGCCGATTTCCCCAAACCGGTCGGCGGCACCGAGACCAGCCCGTCCTTCGCGCTCGCCGAGGTCGAGGCCTGGCTGCGCAAGCAGGGCAAACTCGCCGAGGTCCCACTGCGGGAACGCGTCTGGCAGCAACTCGTCGGACATCCCGAGGGGCCGCTGACCGCCCTGGTGCACGCGGGCTGCGTCCTGCTCCTGATCCACGAGCGGTCCACCGTCTGGCTCGACGCGAGTGCCGGCTCCGACGCGCGCCTCGCGGCGATGCTGCCTGGCGCGCTGGAAGAGGTGCTGACCGCGCGTTTCGGCAGCGTGCGGGGTCGGGCCGGGCGCGGCGGTCGGGCTCCGGGGGCGGGAACGGGGGCGGCTGTGAACGCGTCCGTCGGTGGGGAGGGTGTGAACACCTCGTCCACAGGGTCTGGTGTGAACTTGGGCGTTGGGGCAGCTGGTGTGAACGCCGGTCACGGGGCGCCCATTGTGAACGCAGGCTTGCGGGCATCCGATGTGAACTCGGATTCCGTGGCGCCCCTCGTGAACGCGGATTCAGAGACGCCCGCTGTGAACCCGGCGCTCACGCCCCCCGCTGTGAACTCCCCGACCTCGCAACCCGTGAACGCCCCACCAGCTGTTCACACCCCCGCCGCCGTTCATGGCACCGCCACCCCGAGCGCCCCCACCCCGAGCGCCCCCACCCCGAGCGCCCCCACCCCGAGCGCCCCCACTCCGAGCGCCCCCACTCCGAGCGCCCCCACCCCGAGTGCCCCCACCCCGAGCGCCCCCACCCCGAGCGCCCCCACCCCGAGTGCCCCCACCCCCGCCCTCCGCCCCCCCACCGGCCCCCAACTCCTCCCCTCCGCCCCGCTCCTGCGCGGCGCGGCCGAGCTGGCCGCCGAGATCGGGGCGCGGCAGGCCTTCGAGTTCCTGTTGGGCCGGCACCTGGACGCCAACCCCCGCCAGTACACGCTCACCCCGGCGGACCTCGCCGGACTCATGGCCGAGCTCGCCGGCCCCGCCCGCACCGTGCTGGACCCGGCCTGTGGCACCGGCGCCCTGCTGCGAGCCGTCGACACCCGCCCCGACCAGGAGCTGTACGCCCAGGACAGCGCACCCGACCTGGCCGCGCTCACCGCGCTGCGGCTCGCGCTGCATTCCCGCGCCGGTGTGCGCGGCGCCGTCGGCGACACCCTGCGCGCCGACGCCCACCCCGAGCTGCGCGCCGACGCCGTGCTGTGCCATCCGCCGTTCAACGAGCGCAACTGGGGCCACGACGAACTCGCCTACGACCCCCGCTGGGAGTACGGCTTCCCGGCCCGCACCGAGTCCGAACTGGCCTGGGTGCAGCACGCGCTGGCCCGGCTGGCCGACGGCGGCTCCGCCGTGCTGCTCATGCCGCCGGCCGCCGCCTCCCGCCGTTCCGGGCGCCGGATCCGCGCCGACCTGCTGCGCCGGGGTGCGCTGCGGGCCGTGGTGGCGCTGCCGGTCGGGGCGGCGCCGCCGTACAACATCCCGCTGCACGTGTGGGTGCTGCGCCGGCCCGACCGGACGCCGGCCGCGCCCGAGGTGCTGCTCGTGGACACCGGGAGGTTCGCCGGGGAGGGCCGCGGCGGCCCGGACTGGCCGGCGGTGCGCGAGGCCGTCCTGGACGCCTGGCGTGCCTTCGAGCGCGCCGGGCGGTCGGCGGAGCGGCCGGGGCTCGCCCGTTCCGTGCCGGTCATCGAACTCCTCGACGACGACGTCGACCTGGCCCCCGCCCGCCACCTGCCGCCGGCGGCCGTGGCCGACGGCGCGGAGCAGCTCACGGCGGTGCGCGAGCGCCTCGGCACCACCCTGCGCCTGACCACCGAGCTGACTCCGCCGCCCGCCGCCCCCGCGCCGGGCGTGCGCTGGCCGCTCACCACCGTCGGCGAACTCGCACGCGGGGGCGCGCTGATGATGCGCACCGGCGGAAACGGCGGCCACGCGCGCGTGCCCGTGCTCACCGACCACGACGTCCTCGCCGGCACGGCGCCCTCCGGGACGCTTCCGGAGAGTGAGGAGGAGGCGGTGCTGACCGAGCCGGGCGACGTCGTCGTACCGGTGCTGGGCGGCGGCTCGGTGGCGCGCGTGATCGATGACGCGACGGGGGGCGCCGCCCTGGGGCGCAACCTCGTACTGCTGCGCCCCGATCGCACGGCGCTCGACCCGTGGTTCCTCGCCGGGTTCCTGCGCGGCACCGCGAACAACCGGCAGGCCAGCAGCTACGCCTCCACCGCGACCCGGCTGGACGTGCGCCGGCTGCAGCTGCCCCGGCTCCCGCTGGACGAACAGCGGCGCTACGGCGCGCGTTTCCGCGCACTCGACGAGTTCGAGCGGGCGCTGCGGCACGCGAGCCGGCTCGGGGACCAGCTCGTGCGCGGGATGTACGACGGCCTCACCGACGGCACGGTGGCGCCCGGCTGACCGCAGGTGTGGGCGGGCAGGACAACGGTTCGGTACAACCGGGACGCTTGCCCGTGTCCATGTCCGTGTCGGGTCATATGCTCGAAGCGACAATCGCACGACCGGCGTTCTCCGCCCGACGGAGGGCGCCGGGCGGACACGTACGCCCACATCAGGCATCAGGAGCAGTCATGCAAGGCCTCGGCTACGGACAGCCGGTGAAGCAGCCGCCGCACACCGCGTGGCTGGTTCTGCTGCGTGTGCTGTTCGTGGCGACCGGGTTTTTCAGCATCGGCCTCCTGGCCTGGGTGATGCTGCTGCGGCTGGCGATCGTCACACGGCGGGCGCTGGACTGGTGCCTGTTCGCCGCCGCGCTGGTCGCGGACGTCCTCAGCCTGGTGCTGGTCGGCACCGAGTCCGGCGACGACGTACACACCTCGGCCGGCTACTTCGGCATGTTCCTGTTGCTCGGCACGCTGGTCGCCACGATCGCGTACTACCTCGCCGCCGACATCCGCCACTTCGCGCTGCGGCAGCAGGCGTACGCCGCGCAGCGGGCGGGGCGGGCCGGGTACGCCTACCCGGGTCCCGCCAACCCGTACACGGCGGCGACCGTCCCCACCGTGCCGATCGGTCACGCGGGCCGCGACACGCCCTTCCCGCCGGCCCCGCACACCCCGCCCCCGATGCCCCACGCGCCCGTGCCCCAGCCGCCGCTGACCACCCCGCCGCCGCAGCGTCCGGCGCCCAGCCACATCGACCAGGTGCGTGCCGAACTGGACGAACTGAGCGACTACCTGCGCAAGCACGACGGCCGGCACGACGGCCACGAGGGCGGAAGGTGAGCGTGGCGGCAGGACGTGTCGTCGCCGGCCGGTACGAACTGTCCACGCTCATCGGACAGGGCGGCATGGGCCAGGTGTGGACGGCGTACGACCGGCGGCTCGACCGGCGCGTGGCGGTGAAGCTGCTGCGCCCCGACAAGGTCGCGGGGCAGGAGGCGGACGAGTTGCGCCGCCGGTTCATGCGCGAGTGCCGGGTGACCGCGCAGGTGGACCACCCCGGTCTGGTGACCGTGCACGACGCGGGCAGCGAGGGCGAGGAGCTGTTCCTCGTCATGCAGTACGTCGACGGCGCCGACCTGTCCGACCACCTCGCCGAGCACGATCCGTACCCGTGGCCGTGGGCGGTCGCGGTGGCCGCGCAACTGTGCGCCGTGCTGAGCGCCGTGCACGCCGTGCCGATCGTGCACCGCGACCTCAAGCCGCGCAACGTGATGGTGAAGCAGGACGGCACGGTCACCGTGCTCGACCTGGGCGTGGCCTCGGTGATGGACACCGACACCACCCGCCTCACCCACACCGGCTCCCCGATCGGCTCGCCCGCCTACATGGCACCGGAGCAGGCGATGGGCGGCGCCGTCGGCCCTTACACCGACCTGTACGCGCTCGGTGTGCTGATGCACGAACTGCTCAGCGGCGACGTGCCGTTCGCGGGTTCCACGGCGCTCGGGGTACTGCACCGGCACCTGTACGAGCCCCCGCAGCCGGTGCGCCGGATCCGCCCCGAGGTCCCCGAGGCGCTGGAGGCGCTCGTGCTGCGGCTGCTCGCCAAGGACCCGCAGCACCGGCCGGCGTCCGCGCAGGAGGTGTACGAGGACCTGGCGGCGCTCCTGCCCGCGCGCGGGACCCCCACCGGGGCTCCCTTGGACCCCACACGCCCCTTCCTGCGCCCGCACGCCCCCTGGCCGGACCGCGCGCGGACCCCCGCGCCCCAGCCCGCCCCCGTCGCGCCGGCGCCGCCGGTGGCCGGGAAGCCCGACGTCGCCGCCGCCGTGGACGAGGTCAAGCGCCTGCTGGGGGAGGGGCGCATCACCCAGGCCGTGGACATCCTGGGCGCGATCCTGCCCGCCGCCGCCGAACAGCACGGCGAGCACTCCCCGGTCGTACGCACCCTGCGCAAGCAGTACGCGGCCACGCTCATGGACGACGGCCAGTACCGGCGCGCGCTGCCCGAGCTGCGCCGCCTCGCCGACGAACGCGCCGCCGAGGCCGGCCAGGCCGACCCGCAGTCCCTGCGCTACCGCTACGAGGCCGCGCAGTGCCTGGAGCAGCTGGGCCAGCCGGCCGCCGCGCTCGCCGAGTACCGCGCGCTGCTGCCGTACTACGAGAACCAGTACGTCTCCGGCGACCCGCAGCTCGCCCACGACGTCCGCCGGCGCATCGGCCATCTGCTGCTCGCCCTCGGCGACCGGCCGTCCGCCCACGACACCCTCGCCCGGCTGCTGATGGACGTGGAGCGGCTGCACGGCCCCGGTCATCCGATGGCCATGGAGATCCGGCGCACGCTCCAGTGGCTGGGGCAGGTGCGGGGCTAGCGGGGGCGGTTGATACGTTGCGCTTCGCTCAGCAAGGCGACGTACGACAGGGGTGGGGATCATGGCTGGCCACCGGCAGTCCAAGAAGCACAGACACATCACGTGGGCCGTGGCCGGGGCGGCCGTGGTCGCCGGGGCCGGCATCGCCGCCCAGACCTCCATGGCCGCCACCGTCTGGCCGGCGCAGAAGACGTTCACCGGCCGGGCGTTCGACACCTGCGCCGCGCCCTCGCTGTCGGCGATGAAGGCCTGGCACACCGGCTTCTACGGCGCCGCCGCCGTCTATGTGGGCGGCAAGAACCGCGGCTGCTCCCAGCCCAACCTCACCGCCTCCTGGGTGAAGTCGGTCAGTTCCCTGGGCTGGAAGCTGATCCCGCTCTACGTCGGCGCACAGCCGCCCTGCCAGTCCGGTTCCAACCCGGAGAAGCTGACCGCCTCCACCGCCGCCTCCCTCGGAGCCTCGGACGCCGCCGACGCCGTGGCCAAGGCGTCCGCGCTCGGCATGAAGGCGGGCAGTCCGGTGTACCTGGACATGGAGGCGTACGACATCACCAACGCGGCGTGCAACGACGCCGTGCTGACGTACGTGCGCGCCTTCGACAAGGGGCTGCACGCCAAGACGTACCGCACCGGCTTCTACGGTTTCACCAGCTCCAGCGCCAAGGCCATCGCCACCGCCAAGGACAGGACCGACCTGCCGGGCAACCTCTGGTACGCGCTGTGGGACAAGCAGAACACCACCACCGCGGACTGGCCGTGGGGCTCGACCCAGTACACCGATCACAGCCGCGGCCACCAGTACCTGGTCAACAGCAAGGAGACGAGCAACGGCTACACGATCACCGTGGACCGTGACGCGTGGGACGGTCCGGTGGCGATCACCGGCTGACCCCGGACGCCGTCCGGGGGGCGCGGCGGTGCCCGAAGTGGCGGTGAATCGTTGGTCGAATGGGTTGGCCGGAGCAGTGCCACTGCCTACCATCGATCACCGCAAGACTTTGTGCACCGTCGCACAATCTCCCCTTGGAGGTTTCCTTGCACCGCCGCCGTCGCACCGCGCTCGTCCTCACCGCCGCGATCGCCGCCGCGGCACCCCTGCTGACCGCCTGCGGAAACGATGCGCACCCGGGCGCCGCGGCCGTCGTCGGAGGGCAGCGGATCACCGTCGCCCAGCTGGAGAGCCGGGTCGACGAGGTCCGCAGGGCACAGCGGGCCGCGGTGCCGGACGAGACCCAGTACCAGCAGGTCCTCGCCTCCACCAGCAGCCTGACCCGGGACACCCTGCACAACATGGTCCTCGACCGGGTGCTGCACCGCGCCGCGCAGGACGCCGGCATCACGGTCAGCCGCAAGGAGGTCGAGCAGATGCGCGCCGGGCTGGAGCAGCAGGCCGGCGGCGCCAAGGGGCTGCAGACCGCCTGGCTGCAGAAGTACGGCATCGCGCCCGCCCGCCTCGACGACAACCTCCGGCTCCAGCTGGAGGCGCAGAAGCTGGCCGGGCAGCTCGGCACCGACACCTCCCAGCCCGCCTTCTGGAAGGCGCTGTCCAAGGCCTCCAAGGAACTCCACATCGCCCTCAACCCGCGCTACGGCACCTGGGACGTGCAGAAGAGCAGCCGGGTGGACGCCAAGACGCCGTGGGTACGGGAGGTCACGACGACGTCGGGCGGACAGCCGGTGACGGCGTAGCGGCACGGCGGGGCCGGGCGCCGGGGCGGTACGGCAGCATGGCGAGCTGCTGTCATACGATCACATGATCGCCCGCGGCCTGTGGACAACCGAATCCGCTCCCTGCCGCCGTGGGTTACGTTCGGATCGTGAACGCATCCCGCCCCGACCTCGCCCCCGCCGCCGACCCCGGTCGCATCGTCCTGCTCACCACCAGCCACCGGGTCGCCCCCGGCCTGCTGTCCTGGCCCGCCTGGCAGGCCCTGCGCACCGCCGACGCCGTGCTGTGCGCGGACGGAGCGCATCCGCAGCTGCCCTATCTGCGGGAGGCCGGGATAGAGGTGGAGGCGGCTTCCCCCACCGCGCAGGAACTGGTCGACGCCTGCGCCGGCGGGCGGACGGTGGTGGTCGTGGCCACCGGTGAGGGGGAGCCCGCGCTCACCGACGGCCTGGCCCGGCTGGCCGGCTCCGGCCGCGTCTCCATGCCCGAGCTGGAACTGCTCCCGGCCTCCTACGACCTGCCCGGCGCCCGCCTGCTGGACCTCGTGCAGGTCATGGACCGCATTCGCGCCGAGTGCCCCTGGTCGTCCCGGCAGACCCACCAGGGCCTCGCCAAGTACGGCATCGAGGAGGCGTACGAGCTGGTCGAGGCGATCGAGGCCGGTGACCGCGAGGAGCTGCGCGAGGAGCTGGGCGACGTCCTGCTCCAAGTCGTCTTCCACTCCCGCATCGCCGAGGAGCACCCGGACACGCCGTTCTCCATAGACGACGTGGCCGGCGGCATCGTCGCCAAGCTCGTCCACCGGCACCCGCATGTCTTCGGCGACGAGAAGGCCGAGACACCGGAGGACGTCAAGGAACACTGGCTGCGCACCAAGGCCGAGGAGAAGCGGCGCACGTCGGTCACGGAGGGCGTGCCGCTCGGCCAGCCCGGCCTGGCCCTCGCCGCCAAGCTCTCCTCCCGCGCGCGTACGGCAGGTCTCGACGTGCCGCTCCCGCAGGGCGAGGACATCGGCTATCGGCTGCTGGCCCTGGCGGCCCGCGCCGAGGCGGAGGGCGTGGACCCCGAGGCGGCCCTGCGCGCGGCGGCCCGTGCCTACCGGGACGCCATCCGGGAGGCGGAGGGAATCACCCCCGAGCCGACGACCGCGGCCTCCGGCCCCCACCAGGACGCGGAGGCCCACCGCGACCCGGCGGAAGAGGATGCCCCATAGGCGGTACGCACGGCTCCCGGCGCCCGGGTCCACCGGGATCCCGCGGAGCATGGCGTGCCGGAGGCGGTACGCACATGGTTCCTGGCGGCCGGGTCCACCGGGATCCCGCGGACGAGGACGCGCCCCAGGCGGTACGCACGGCTCCCGGTGACCAGATCCGCGGGTCCCCACGGAGGAGGACGTGCCGGAGGCGCTACCCACAGCTCCCGGCGACCGGGCTCACCGGACCCCGCGGACGAGGACCCGCCGGAGGCGATACGCGCGGCTCCCGGCGACCGGGTGCACCGGGACCCCGCGGAGCAGGACGCGCCTCAGGCGATACCCACAGCCCACGGCCCACCAGGACGCGGAGGCTTACCCGGATCCGGATACCGTCGAGGAGTGACCGACCAGCCCCACCCGCAGGCCGCCCCCGAGCCCGTCGCCGGCTCGGCACCGGACCCCGCCTCCTCCGCCCCCGAGCCCGTCGCCGGCTCGGCACCGGACCCCGCCTCCTCCGCTCCCGACCTGTTCACCTGGGAGTTCGCCACCGACCCCTACCCCGCTTACGCCTGGCTGCGCGAGCACGCGCCGGTGCACCGGACGCGGTTGCCCAGCGGTGTCGAGGCCTGGCTGGTCACGCGGTACGCCGATGCCAGGCAGGCCCTCGCCGACCAGCGGCTGAGCAAGAACCCGGCGCATCACGACGAGCCCGCGCACGCCAAGGGAAAGACCGGCATCCCCGGCGAGCGCAAGGCCGAGCTGATGACGCATCTGCTGAACATCGACCCGCCGGACCACACCCGGCTGCGGCGGCTCGTCAGCAAGGCGTTCACGCCGCGCCGGGTCGCCGAGTTCGCGCCCCGGGTGCAGGAGCTGACCGACCGCCTCATCGACCGGTTCGCGACGAAGGGCTCCGCCGACCTCATCCACGAGTTCGCCTTCCCGCTGCCCATCTACGCCATCTGCGACCTGCTCGGCGTCCCGCGCGAGGACCAGGACGACTTCCGGGACTGGGCCGGGATGATGATCCGGCACGGCGGAGGGCCGCGCGGCGGAGTCGCACGGTCGGTCAAGAAGATGCGCGGCTACCTCGCCGAGCTGATCCACAGGAAGCGCGAGGCCCTGCCCGCCGAGCCCGCGCCCGGCGAGGACCTCATCTCCGGCCTCATCCGCGCCTCCGACCACGGCGAGCACCTCACCGAGAACGAGGCCGCCGCGATGGCCTTCATCCTGCTCTTCGCCGGTTTCGAGACCACCGTGAACCTGATCGGCAACGGCACCTACGCCCTGCTCACCCACCCCGCCCAGCGCGAGCGCCTCCAGGACTCCCTGGCCAGGAAGGAGAAGGACCTCCTGGAGACCGGGGTCGAGGAACTCCTGCGCTACGACGGCCCGGTGGAGCTGGCCACCTGGCGGTTCGCCACCGAGCCGCTCACCATCGGCGGGCAGGACATCGCGCCGGGGGATCCGGTGCTGGTGGTGCTCGCGGCGGCGGACCGGGACCCGCAGCGGTTCGCCGATCCGGACGTGCTGGACCTCGCTCGCCGCGACAACCAGCACCTCGGATACGGCCACGGCATCCACTACTGCCTCGGCGCGCCGCTCGCCCGGCTGGAGGGCCAGACCGCGCTCGCCACCCTGCTCACCCGCCTGCCCGACCTGCGGCTCGCCGCCGATCCGGCCGACCTGAGGTGGCGGGGCGGGCTCATCATGCGGGGCCTGCGCACCCTGCCGGTGGAGTTCACGCCGGTTCCGGCGGGCGCCGGCGGTCAGTAGTCCAGGCCCGCGAACCAGTCGCCGCGGCCGCCGGGCGTCAGGTCGAGGAGGTGCCAGACGGGGTTGAGGAGGTCGATGCCGCGCTGGTCGATGTCCTCGGCCATGCGCGGGTGGGCGGAGTAGAAGTGGCGGACCGTGCCGTCCGGGTCCCGGGTGAAGACGGACACGGTGGAGTCCTGCACTCCGTCCTCGTCCTCGCTGCCCAGGTCGTACTTGAAGGTGCTGTCCCCGGCACTGAGCAGGCGCAGCCGGGACCAGCCGCGGCCTCGGGCGTGCCGGCGCAGGACGGGCGGGTCGGCGGCCGCGAGGACGACGAGGTCGGCGTTCTGGGCGACGTGGTGGGCGACGCCGTTGAAGCCGTCGATCCACAGGGTGCACATCGGACACGGGTCGGTCTGCCGTTTGCCGTACATGAAGTGGTAGACGATCAACGGCCGGCCGGGGCCGGAGAACAGCTCGCTCAGTCTGACCTCGCGGACGGGGGTGTCGCCCGCGTCGAGGTCGGCGGGGCCTTCGAGGAAGACGTGGTCGCCGACGGCGGCGCCCTGCGGCAGCGCCCTGCGCAGGGCCGCGACCCTCTCTCGGTGGCGCATGAGTTCGATCTCGGCGTCGCGGAGTTCCTCGCGTGCGGCGAGGTAGTCCGCGGACTCGCCGGGCAGCCGGGTCTGGCGCGCCATCGTGTCCTCCTGGACGTCAAGCCCCCCGGTTCATGTCGGGTCCTATGGTTGCGGCCGCGCCGCGCGCCGGGCGTGAGGCACCGCCGTTCCCGTCGGGTGACAAAGCGGGCAGGAGGGGAGGATCGGGTGCAGGCAGGGGGGAGATGACAAACCTTCAACTCCGTGATCTTCACGTGATCTGCGCGGCATTAACTTGTGACAAGTGATCGTCTGCCGATACGTTCACCCATCAGCGTGGCGAGGGGCACCAGTTCGCCTCGCCGGTCCTGCTGTCGCACGAAAGGCTTCCGCATGCTCTCCGGGAACGGTCGTCACCGTCGCCCCCGTCAGGCTCCTGCCCTCCTCGTCGCGGCCGGGGTGACCGGCTCCGCCATCGCCATCCCGCTGCTCGGCGCCGCCAGTGCCAGCGCGGCCGACGGCACCACCTGGGACAAGGTCGCCGAGTGCGAGAGCGGCGGTTCCTGGAGCGCGGACACCGGAAACGGCTACTACGGCGGTCTGCAGATCTCGCTGGACGACTGGGACAAGTACGGCGGCACGCAGTACGCCGAGAGCGCCGACCAGGCCAGCCGCTCCCAGCAGATAGCCGTCGCCGAGAAGATCCTCGCGGACCAGGGCACCAAGCCGTGGGCGATGTGCGCGCTGACCGCCGGGCTGACCTCCGGCTCCGCCTCGGTCGACGTCGACACCGGCGTCGGCGGCTCCGGCAACGGCGACGGGTCGAGTGGTGCGTCCGGCTCGGCCGACGGCTCCGACTCGTCCGGTCTGCCGGATTCGTCCGCGTCCGACTCCGGTTCGAGTTCGGGCTCGGACTCCGGCTCCCAGACCGCCTCCGGTTCGGCCTCCTCCGGCTCCCCCTCGGACTCGAGCGCCACGCCGGCCCCGAGCCCGAGCAAGGACGCCACCGGGACCCCCGCTGCGACCGGCGGCCCCACCGGAACCGGCACCCCCAAGTCCGACAAGACCGACAAGTCCGGCTCGTATGACAGTGGAAGCCCTCAGGGGGGCGGTAGCTCTCCCGCGGCGACACCCGGTACCGACAACTCGGACAATCAGCAGCAGAGTGCCGGTTCTTGGAGCCTGATCGACACCGGCGCACTCGGCAGTGGCGGACGCCACCGCGGCGACAGTGCGGACGAAAGCGTGACAAACGGTCAGAACGCCACCTCTTCCGGCCGTCATGCCGTTCATGGGCCGGCCACCTACACCGTCCACGAGGGCGACTCCCTCGCCTCCATCGCCGACTCCCTTGGTGTCGACGGCGGGTGGCACGCGCTCTATGAGGCCAACAAGAAGGTCATCGGCGCCGACCCCGACCACATCACCGCCGGTCAGACCCTGAAAATCCATGCCGAAAACGGCGAGGGCTAGCGGGAGTTGACGCCCCACTTCGCGGCTGATGTCCGGTTTGGCGAAAGTGTGGGATGAGTCTCAGAAGCCCTGATCGTCTTTGAAATTCCGTCGATCGCATGTCTACGGTCAGGACCGCTCGTCACCACGAGCCCCGGGACTCGCAACGCCGAATCCTGCCAGCGGGTTGCCCGGGAACAGTCGTCGCGTCAAGCGCCGTAGGCAGGAGCGGGGGACCCAAGGTAGGCGCCGGGCCCAGCGGTTGACGCTGGACCGGCTAGGGGTGAAGCCGCGCCTCGCGAGAGCGAGCGTGCGGCCGGGCAACTCAACCGGCCCGAACCCGACAGCTCACCTCGCAGGCGTCGGTGAGGGGATCGATCCATGCTGTTTTCCGGCAAGGGCAAGCACCGTCGTCCGTCCAAGGCCGTCCGCGCCATCACGCTCGCCGGTGTCACCGGCGCCGCCGTCGCCGCCCCGCTGATGGCGGCCGGCAACGCCTCCGCCGCCACCGCCTCCGAGTGGGACGCGGTCGCCCAGTGCGAGTCGGGCGGCAACTGGTCCATCAACACCGGCAACGGCTTCTACGGCGGTCTGCAGTTCACCAACTCCACCTGGGCCGCGTACGGCGGCACCGCCTACGCCGCGCGTGCCGACCTCGCCACCAAGGCGCAGCAGATAGCCGTCGCCGAGAAGGTCCTCGCGGGTCAGGGCAAGGGCGCCTGGCCGGTCTGCGGCACGGGCCTGTCCTCCGCCGCCTACAGCGGCTCGGCCCCGACCGCCTCGACGAAGTCCGCGCCGAGCACGAGCACCCGCTCCACCGACCAGCAGGCCGCCACCCGCTCCACCACGCGCACGGCCCCGAAGGCGAGCAAGACCGTCACCACCCCGACCGGCAAGAAGGTCAAGAAGGGCGACGGCGAGTACAAGGTCGTCACGGGCGACACCCTCAGCGCCATCGCCGAGAAGCACCACGTGGCCGGCGGCTGGCAGAAGCTGTTCCAGCTGAACAAGGACATCGTCCAGGACGCGAACCTCATCTACCCGGGCCAGCAGCTGCACCTGAAGTGACACCCGGCTCCGAACGGACCCACAGTGCCCTCACATCCCCGGCCCGCACACTGAAGGCCTCGTGAGGGCCACCCCCGTCCCCACGGGCTCCCCGCCCCGGCGCGTGTTCCCCCGTACGCGCCGGGGCGGGGTCTTTTTCTGCCCCTTTCCCGAGGGCCTCCGCCCCCTTTTCTTCGTGCCTCGTACACCCACCCTTTGTTCCGCTGGTGAACAATGGGTACCGTCTGCGTGTCCCTCCCCGTCCACGGGACGGTCGGTCGGTGGCCGGCGCCCCCGGGACGGTTAGGCTCTAGGCGCAAGGCACAGCCGTAAGGCACACAGCCCCGTACTTCCAGCGTCACATCCAAGAAGGAGATGCTCGTGCCGTCCATCGACGTCGTCGTAGCCCGGGAAATCCTGGACTCCCGAGGCAACCCCACGGTCGAGGTCGAGGTCGGCCTCGACGACGGCAGCACGGGTCGTGCCGCCGTCCCGTCCGGCGCCTCCACCGGCGCCTTCGAGGCCATCGAGCTGCGCGACGGTGACCCCAACCGTTACCTGGGCAAGGGTGTCGAGAAGGCCGTCCTCGCCGTCATCGAGCAGATCGGCCCGGAGCTGGTCGGCTACGACGCCACCGAGCAGCGCCTGATCGACCAGGCCATGTTCGACCTGGACGCCACCGACAACAAGGGCTCCCTCGGCGCCAACGCCATCCTCGGCGTCTCCCTCGCCGTCGCCCACGCCGCCTCCGAGGCGTCCGACCTCCCCCTCTTCCGCTACCTGGGCGGCCCGAACGCGCACCTGCTGCCGGTGCCGATGATGAACATCCTCAACGGCGGCTCGCACGCGGACTCCAACGTGGACATCCAGGAGTTCATGATCGCCCCGATCGGCGCGGAGTCCTTCTCCGAGGCCCTGCGCTGGGGCGCCGAGGTCTACCACACCCTGAAGAAGGTCCTGAAGAGCAAGGGCCTGGCCACCGGCCTCGGCGACGAGGGCGGCTTCGCCCCGAACCTCGGCTCCAACCGCGAGGCCCTCGACCTCATCCTCGAGGCCGTCAAGGAGGCCGGCTACGCCCCCGGCGAGCAGATCGCCCTCGCGCTCGACGTGGCCGCCTCCGAGTTCTACAAGGACGGCAAGTACCTCTTCGAGGGCAAGGAGCGCTCCGCCGCCGAGATGACGGAGTACTACGAGGAGCTCGTGGCGGCCTACCCGCTCGTCTCCATCGAGGACCCGCTGTTCGAGGACGACTGGGCCGGCTGGAAGGTCATCACCGACAAGCTCGGCGACAAGGTCCAGCTGGTCGGCGACGACCTGTTCGTCACCAACCCCGAGCGCCTCGCCCGCGGCATCGAGGAGGGCACCGCCAACGCCCTGCTGGTCAAGGTCAACCAGATCGGCTCGCTGACCGAGACCCTGGACGCCGTCGAGCTGGCCCAGCGCAACGGCTTCAAGTGCATGATGTCCCACCGCTCCGGCGAGACCGAGGACGTCACCATCGCCGACCTGGCCGTCGCCACCAACTGCGGCCAGATCAAGACCGGCGCCCCGGCCCGCTCCGAGCGTGTCGCCAAGTACAACCAGCTGCTGCGCATCGAGGAGATCCTCGACGACGCCGCGGTGTACGCGGGCCGCAGCGCGTTCCCCCGCTTCAAGGGCTGACCCAACCTGGAGTAAGTCTTAGCCAGTCGTACGTACGTCCCTGTACCCGGTCCCGTACCGTGTGCGGGGACGTACGCGCGTGTGAAAGGGGAGGCGGAGAGCCAGATGGCTGTGAAGGACCGGGACCGTTTCTCCACCGCGACCAGGCTGCGGCTGCTCGGCGAGCAGACGGCGGCCCGGGTCTACCGCTCCCAGAGCAGGCGGCAGGCCCGACGCTCCCGGCTCACCGGCCGCGCGGCGCTGCTCGCCCTGGTGCTGTGCTCGATGATCGTCGCGCTCGCCTACCCGATGCGGCAGTACGTCTCCCAGCGCGCGCAGATCTCCGACCTCCAGCGGCAGCGGGAGCAGGCCCGCGAGCGGGTGGAGCAGCTGCGCGACCTCAAGGCGCGCTGGCAGGACGACTCCTACGCCGAGCAGCAGATCCGGCGCCGGCTGCACTACGTGATGCCCGGCGAGACCGGGTACGTGGTCGTCGACCCCGGCGGCACGGCCCGGCAGTCCCGATCCGACCTCAAGGCCGCCCGGCGGCCCTGGTACGCCAATGTCTGGGACGGCCTGGACAAGTCCGACGCCTCCGACCAGTAGTCGATGCAGTCATCGACGCAGTGACCGACAGAAAGCCAATCCGAAAGCAGTCATGGAAACGCCCCCGCCGCCCACCCCGCGCACCGAGCCCACCGACGCGGACGTCGAGGCCTTCAAGCAGCAGCTGGGCCGCCCGCCGCGGGGCCTGCGGGCCATCGCGCACCGCTGCCCGTGCGGTCAGCCGGACGTCGTGGAGACGGCACCCCGGCTGCCCGACGGCACGCCCTTCCCGACGACGTACTACCTGACGTGCCCGCGCGCCGCCTCGGCGATCGGCACGCTGGAGGCGAACGGCGTCATGAAGGAGATGACCGAACGCCTGCAGAGCGACCCCGAGCTGGCCGCGGCCTACCGTGCCGCGCACGAGGACTACATCGCGCGCCGGGACGCCATCGAGGTCCTGAAGGGCTTCCCCAGCGCGGGTGGCATGCCGGACCGCGTGAAGTGCCTGCACGTCCTGGTCGCGCACTCGCTGGCCGCCGGACCCGGGGTGAACCCGCTCGGCGACGAGGCGATCGCGATGCTGCCCGAGTGGTGGCGCAAGGGGCCGTGCGTGCAGCCCCTCGAGGCGCCCGACCCGGCGGACGAGCACCCCGGTGAGGAGGGCGCGGTCTTCGACCCCGCCGAGGTCCGCAGCGGCTTCTTCGCCGAGAAGCCCATGGTCCCGGAGGGCTTCTCCCGGGTCGCCGCCGTCGACTGCGGCACGAACTCCATCCGGCTGCTCGTCGCCGACGTGAACCCCGCCACCGGTGAGCTGCTGGAGCTGGACCGCCGCATGACGATCGTGCGGCTCGGCCAGGACGTGGACCGCACCGGCCGGCTGGCGCCCGAGGCGCTGGAGCGGACCTTCGCCGCATGCCGGGAGTACGCCGGGGTGATCCGTGAACTCGGCGCAGCCAGGGTGCGGTTCGTCGCCACCTCCGCCTCCCGCGACGCCGAGAACCGGGACGACTTCGTGCGCGGGGTGCTGGACATCCTCGGCGTCGAGCCGGAGGTGATCAGCGGCGAGCAGGAGGCCGAGTTCTCCTTCACCGGCGCCACCAAGGAGCTGACCGGCCGGGACGACCTGACCAGGCCCTACCTGGTGGTGGACATCGGCGGCGGCTCCACCGAGTTCGTCGTCGGCGACGACCGGGTGCGGGCGGCGCGGTCCGTGGACGTGGGCTGCGTACGGATGACGGAACGTCACCTGGTGCACGGCGGCAAGGTCTCCGACCCGCCCACCGAGCAGCAGATCGCCGCCATGCGGGCCGACATCGAGGCGGCCCTGGACCTCGCCGAGGAGACGGTGCCGCTGCGCGAGGCGCACACCCTGGTGGGCCTCGCCGGGTCCGTCACCACCGTCTCGGCCATCGCGCAGGAACTGCCCGAGTACGACTCCGCGCGCATCCACCACTCCCGCGTCTCCCGCGACCGGGTCCGTGAGATCACCGAGTGGCTGCTGCGCTCCACGCACGCCGAGCGCGCCGCGATCCCGTCCATGCACCCGGGCCGGGTCGACGTGATCGGCGCGGGCTCCCTCGTGCTGCTCGCGATCATGGAACGGATCGGTGCCGAGGAGGTCGTGGTGAGCGAGCACGACATCCTCGACGGCATCGCCTTCGGTGCGGCCGGGGCGGCGGCATCGGGCCAGGGGGCCGCCGGCCCGCGATGACGTGGAGTGGCCCCGGTCCCCCTGAGGAGGAACCGGGGCCGTCGCCCCGGCCCGAGCGGGCCGGTCGTCAGTTGCAGAGCAGGACGATGAGGCCGTTGCACCCCCCGTCCTCGTCGTCCTCGTCGTGGCCGCCGCCCTTCCCGTGCTCGTCGTGGCCGCGGCCGTCCTCGCCGTGGCCGCCGCCGGCCGGGGCCGCCTTGGCGGTGAGGTGAGTGGCGGGGGTCGCCGCCACGGCGGAGGCGGCTGTCGCCGTCCCCGCCGCGAGGGCGATGCCCAGGACCGCGCTGACCATGCCTATTCGCGAGATGGCCTTCTTGGAGGCCGTCTGTGAAGTGCTCATGCAGGCACGCTATGGGGCGCTCTGTCCGATATCGCGCGGTGTGTGGCTGACCGGGTGAACAGCGGTCCGTGCAGCGGTCCGGCCGGGTGAAGCCCTGTTGCCCGGGTCTCTTTTGTTACCCACGGGTAGCCAACTGCTGAGCAGGTCGGATAACGTTTGAGCGGCTTCCGGGTGGCCTGCCGGGCTCCCCGGGGCCCTTCGATGACACGGCGTCGGAAAACTTCGTGAAGTTCTTCACAAGGATTTCGGGCCGGTCGGCGTACGGAAGTCCCCCGGTTGGCCCTTTCAGGGGGTGAAGAGCCCTTTGAACATGTTCAGATGGGGGTCGTGCGCCGCCTTCGGATCGCGTGCCGACGGGGGTGTTTCGGGCGGCTCACCTCCTCGCCCGCCACCGAGAGAGGCAGCTCACGCGGCATTCACAACGGCTGTGGGGGTACTGCGGTTCCCCTCGCCCGTCATGATCTGTGTCACGCGGGCCGCGGAGTGTAGCACAGGCCCTGTCGAACCTTGTGAAGGGGCGCACGAGCAGCCCCCCAGTAGCGGGTGGATACTCGATGGCATGAGCACCACGGAGCGTCCCAGGATCCTCGTAGTAGGCGGTGGGTACGTAGGCCTGTACGCAGCTCGGCGCATTCTCAAGAAGATGCGCTACGGAGAGGCGACCGTCACGGTCGTCGACCCCCGGTCGTACATGACCTACCAGCCCTTCCTCCCCGAAGCCGCCGCCGGCAACATCTCCCCTCGCCACGTCGTCGTCCCGCTGCGGCGCGTGCTGCCGAAGGCGGAGGTCCTCACCGGCCGGGTCACCACCATCGACCAGGACCGCAAGGTCGCCACGATCGCCCCGCTGGTGGGCGAGGCGTACGAGCTGCCCTTCGACTACCTCGTCATCGCGATGGGCGCGGTCTCCCGCACCTTCCCGATCCCCGGCCTCGCCGAGCAGGGCATCGGCATGAAGGGCATCGAGGAGTCCATCGGCCTGCGCAACCACGTCCTCGAGCAGCTGGACAAGGCCGACTCCACGACCGACGAGGAGATCCGCCGCAAGGCGCTCACCTTCGTCTTCATCGGCGGTGGCTTCGCGGGCGCGGAGACCATCGGCGAGGTCGAGGACATGGCCCGGGACGCGGCCAAGTACTACAAGAACGTGTCCCGTGAGGACATGCGCTTCATCCTCGTCGACGCCGCCGACAAGATCCTGCCGGAGGTCGGCCCGAAGCTCGGCCAGTACGGCAAGGAGCACCTCGAGGGCCGCGGCGTGGAGATCTACCTCTCCACCTCCATGGACTCCTGCGTCGACGGCCACGTCGTGCTGAAGAACGGCCTCGAGGTCGACTCCAACACGATCGTGTGGACCGCCGGCGTCAAGCCGAACCCGGCCCTGGCCCGCTTCGGTCTGCCGCTCGGCCCGCGCGGCCACGTCGACTGCGAGCCGACCCTCCAGGTCAAGGGCACGGACTACATCTGGGCCGCCGGTGACAACGCACAGGTCCCGGACCTCGTCGGCCGCAAGGCGGGCAACGAGAACGCCTGGTGCCCGCCCAACGCCCAGCACGCGCTGCGCCAGGCCCGTGTCCTCGGCGACAACGTGGTCTCCGGCATGCGGGGCTTCCCGCAGAAGGACTACGAGCACGCCAACAAGGGTGCGGTCGCCGGTCTCGGCCTGCACAAGGGCGTGGCGATGATCGTCATGGGCAAGATGAAGATCAAGCTCAAGGGCCGCCTCGCCTGGTACATGCACCGTGGCTACCACGGCATGGCGATGCCGACCTGGAACCGCAAGATCCGCGTCTTCGCCGACTGGACGCTCGGCATGTTCCTCAAGCGCGAGGTCGTCTCCCTGGGCGCCATGGAGAACCCGCGCGAGGAGTTCTACGAGGCCGCGAAGCCGGCGCCGGTCGCCGCCGCCAAGACCGAGGAGAAGGCCAAGGCCTCCTGACCCCGGTCAGCCGAACACGCCCGAAGGGGCCGCCTGCCATCCGTGGTGCGGGCGGCCCCTTCGGCGTGTTCCGGCGCCACCGCTCAGGTGGCCACGGCGGGTGCCCCGCGCTGTGGGGTGCCGTGGTCCGGGGCGTGGATGCTGTGGAGCACCTGCCGGTAGTCCCGGTCGACGGTGCGCCGCTGGTCGCCGGTGCCGACGTTCATGACCATGATCGCCTGCCTGCCGTGGTCGACAAGGCGGATGTGCCCCGTCCTGCCGTGGGCGCCGACGAGCTTCGCCTCCAGATAGTGGTCGCCGTGCTCGGTGCCGTCGTGGACGTCGGTGCTGCGCAGTGCGGTGCTGGGATCGGCGCTGTTGTAGCCGTCCACCGCGCCCTTGAGGCCTCCCTTGAGGTCCCACGGTTTGGCCGGATCGGAACCGGGCTCGTCGAAGACCGAGAATCCCATGGCCCCGTAGCCGGTGGTCGCCACGTAGTCACGGCAGTTGACCCCGTTGTCGGTGGTCTTGTGCACCTGGGGCTTTCCGGGGAGCTGGACGCTGATGCCGCTCGGAGCGTCGGTGATCTTGTTCCACTGCGCGGCGGCGAACGCGGAGCCGTGCGCCAGCGCGCCTCCGGTGAGCACCGCCGTCGAGGCGGCGAGCAGGGCGAGACGCCGGGACGTGGAGAGACGAGTCATGGTGATGCACATCCGATGAGGAGAGGGGATCTCGGTACGTCATCCATTACGGCCCGGCCCCGGATGCCCGTCATGCCCCTGCAAGTCGTGACTTGACCGGTGGCGGGCTCTCGCGCACACTCCGCCGCTACGCCGTCCGCATGGCCGGAACAGCTGTTTTGCCCAGTTGTAACTCCTTTGCGGGACTGCGCGGGACGACCGACGGTGTTTACGTGGTTACCGGCATCCGGGATCTCGTCTTGGAGGTGTGCGCCATGGCCGACGCCGCGTCGCGGCTGAGGAGTCTTGCCGAGCAGGTGCTGGGAGCCCCGCTCCCGGTGCGGGTACGGGCCTGGGACGGATCGCAGGCCGGGCCGCCGGACGCACCCGCGCTGGTCCTTCACAACCGCCGCGCCCTGCGCCGCATGCTGTTCAAACCGGGCGAGCTGGGCCTCGTCCGCGCCTGGGTCTCCGGGGACCTGGACATCGAGGGCGATCTGTACGCCGCGCTCGAGGCACTGGCGGGCCTCGTCTGGGAGCGCGCCGAGGACGCCCCCGGTCCCCTCCAGGCCCTGCGCGACCCCGCCGTACGGACCGCCGTCCGCGAGCTGCTGAAGCTCGCCGGGCCGCCGCTCCCGCCCGCCCCGCCGCGGGAGGAGGTCCGCAGACCGCGCCGGCACCTGCACACCCGGCGCACCGACAGGCGGGCGATCAGCCACCACTACGACGTCGGCAACGACTTCTACGAGCTCGTCCTCGGCCCGTCCATGGTGTACTCCTGCGCCTACTGGGAGGAGGCCGGAAACCTGGAGGGGGCCCAGCGGGACAAGCTCGAACTCGTCTGCGCCAAACTGGGCCTGACGCCCGGTCAGCGGCTGCTGGACGTCGGCTGCGGATGGGGCTCGATGGCCATCCACGCGGCCCGGGAGCACGGCGTGAGCGTCGTGGGGATCACCCTGTCGCAGGAGCAGGCGGCGTACGCCCGCAAGCGCGTCGCCGACGAGGGGCTGACCGACCGGGTGGAGATCAGGGTCCAGGACTACCGGGACGTGACGGACGGGCCCTTCGACGCCATCTCCTCCATCGGCATGGCGGAGCACGTCGGCGCCGATCGCTATCTGGAGTACGCCCGCCGGCTGTACGGCCTGCTGGGGCCCGGCGGGCGGCTGCTCAACCACCAGATCGCCCGCCGCCCGCAGCACGACGAGTCGGCGTACGCCGTGGACGAGTTCATCGACGCCTACGTCTTCCCGGACGGCGAACTCGCTCCCATCGGCACCACCGTGACCCAGCTGGAGCGTGCCGGGTTCGAGGTGCGGGACGTGGAGTCCATCCGCGAGCACTACGCCCGCACCCTGCGCCGGTGGGTCGTCAACCTGGAGGGGGAGTGGGGCCGCGCCGTCCGCCTCACCAGCCCCGGCCGGGCCCGCGTCTGGCGGCTGTACATGGCCGCCTCGGCCCTCGCCTTCGAACGCAACCGGATCGGCGTCAACCAGGTCCTGGCGGTCCGCACCCCCGAGTCGGGCGCGTCCGGGCTGTCGCTGCGCCCACGCACCTGGCACGGCTGACACGGCAAGGGCCCCCGTTCCGCGACCGGAACGCGGGCCCTGACCGTCGCACGGCTACTCGGCCTTGATCGCCGCCAGCATGTTCAGCCTGGCCGCGCGCCGGGCCGGCCACAGCGCGGCGAGGACGCCGACCATGCCCGCCAGCAGCAGGAAGACCGCCATCCGGCCCCAGGGCAGGACCAGTTCGTACGTCGGCATCTTGGTGCCCAGCAGCTGACCGGCCGCCCAGCCGAAGAACACGCCGAGGCCGATGCCGAGGACCCCGCCGAACAGGGAGATCACCAGGGACTCCAGGCGGACCATCCGCTTGACCGCCTTGCGGTCCAGGCCGATCGCGCGGAGCATGCCGATCTCCTGGGCGCGTTCGAAGACGGACATGGCCAGGGTGTTGATGACGCCGAGGACCGCGACGATCACCGCCATGCCGAGCAGGCCGTAGAGCATGTTCAGCATCGTGGTGAAGATCTGCGCGATGCCGTTGGAGATGTCCTGCTTGTCCTGGATCTTGATCGCCGGGTTGGTGCCGAGGACCTTCGTCAGCTCGGCCTTCGTCGCGTCGGAGGCGCCGTTCGCGGTCTTGACCATGACCTGCATGTCGGCCGGGTCCTTCAGGTGCGGGGTGAGGACCTTGTCGTCGAGCATGATCCCGTTGATCATGTCGTTGCCCTCGTAGACACCGGCGACCGTGAGAGTCTTGGCCTTGCCGTCCTCGAAGTGCGCGGTGAAGTGCGAGCCGGGCGTCCAGCCGTACTCCTTGGCCCGGTCCTTGTCGACGACGACCTGCGTGCCGCTCACCGCGAAGGTGCCGTTGTCCACCTTCAGGTCCGTCAGCTTCCCGATGGACGAACCGTCGACCCCGGTCAGGAACTCCGTCTTGCCGTCGATGCGGGACTCGGCGTTGCGCAGCGGGCTGCTGGCGGTGACGCCGTCGGCGGCGGCCAGCCTGGTCGCCACGTCCGGGGAGAGCGGGGAGCGGTTGGCCATCGAGACGACGTAGTCCGCGCGGATCGCCGAGGAGGCCATCTTGTCGATGGCGGTCTGCAGGCTGCCCGCCGTCACCGTCATGCCGGTGATCAGGGTGAGGCCGATCATCAGCGCGGATGCGGTGGCCGCCGTGCGGCGCGGGTTGCGCACCGAGTTCTGGCGGGCCAGCTTGCCCGAGACACCGAAGGCGCGCAGCAGCGGGGCGGCGGCCGCGATCAGCGGGCGGGACAGCAGCGGGGTCAGGATGAACACGCCGATGATCAGCAGGACCGCGCCGATGCCCATCGGGCCCTGCGCGGAGTCGGCGTCCATCGAGGTGGCCGCGAGGACCACCGCGACACCGGCCGCCGCGAACAGCGCGCCGAGCGTGTTGCGGAGCACCAGCGACTTGGTGGTGGCCTTGGCGTGCACGCTGCTCATCGCCGCCACCGGCGGGATCTTCGCGGCCCGGCGGCCGGGCAGCCAGGCGGCCAGCATGGTGACGAGGACGCCGACCGCGAGGGCGGCCACCACGGTGCCGGGGCTGATCACCAGCGGCCCGTCGGGCACGCTCGCACCGAAGGAGCCCAGCAGCGAGCGCAGGCCCGCGCCGATGCCGACGCCGGCGGCGAGCCCCGCCACACCGGCGACCGCGCCGACCGCGAACGCCTCGATCAGCACCGAGCGGGTCACCTGGCGGCGGGAGGCGCCGACCGCGCGCAGCAGGGCCAGTTCGCGGGTGCGCTGGGCGACCAGCATGGTGAAGGTGTTGGCGATGATGAACGTGCCGACGAACAGCGCGATACCGGCGAACACCAGCAGCGCCTGCTTCAGGCCGCTCATCGAGTCGGCGATCTGCTTGGCCTGGCCGTCGGCGAGCGTCTTGCCGGTGGTGGTCTCCACCAGGTGGGACGGCAGGGCCTTGTCCAGCTCGGCCTTCAGCGCGGTCTGGCTGGTGCCGGCCGCGGCCTTGACGTCGATCTCGTCGTAGGTGCCCTGCTTGCCGAACAGCTTCTGCGCGGTCGGCGTGTCGAACAGGGCGAGGCTGCCGCCGGCGGAGACGTTGCCGTCGTCGGTGGTGAAGATGCCGGTGAGGGTCGGGGTGAGGACCGGGCCGTTCACCGACAGGCGCACGGTGTCGCCGACCTGGTAGCCGGCGCGCTCGGCGGTCTTGGAGTCGAGCAGCACCTCGCCCGCGCCGTGCGGGGCGTGGCCGCTGACCAGCGGGTACCGGGCGTCCTTGGTGCCCCAGTAGTTGCCGCCGTTGGACTGCCAGTCGCCGCCGGCCAGTTTGCCGTGCTGGTCGGCGACGGCGGTGAAGCCGCTGACGACACCGGTCGCGGAGGCGGCGCCGGGGACCTTCGCGGCCTTGTCCAGCGTGGCCTGCGTGAGGTCGGACAGCTTGCCGACCTTGTCGCCCCGGGACTCCTGGTACTTGGGCTGTACGGCGACGTCGACCTGGTCGAAGCCCTTGGCTGAGCTCTTCTGGTAGGCGTCGGAGATGGTGTTGGTGAAGACGAGCGTCCCGGCGACGAAGGCCACGCCGAGCATCACGGCGAGCACGGTCATCAGCAGCCGGGCCTTGTGCGCGAGGACGTTGCGCAGGGCGGTGCGGAACATCAGGAGGTACGGCCCTTCGCGTCGAACTGCTTCATGAGGTCGAGGACGGAGTCGGCGGTGGGGCCGTACATCTCGTCGACGATCCGGCCGTCGGCCAGGAAGACCACGCGGTCCGCGTACGCCGCCGCCACCGGGTCGTGCGTCACCATGACGACGGTCTGGCCCAGTTCGCGCACGGAGTTGCGCAGGAAGCCCAGGACCTCGGCGCCGGAGCGGGAGTCGAGGTTTCCGGTCGGCTCGTCACCGAAGATGATCTCGGGCTTGGAGGCCAGGGCGCGGGCGACGGCCACGCGCTGCTGCTGGCCGCCGGAGAGCTGCGCGGGCCGGTGGCTGAGCCGCCCGGACAGGCCGACCATCGCGATCACCTGGTCCAGCCAGGCCTTGTCCGGCTTCCGTCCGGCGATGTCCATCGGCAGGGTGATGTTCTCCAGGGCGGTCAGCGTCGGCAGCAGGTTGAACGCCTGGAAGATGAAGCCGATCTTGTCCCGGCGGAGCTTGGTGAGCTGCTTGTCCTTCAGGGAGCCCAGCTCGGTCTCGCCGATCCGCACGGAGCCGGAGGAGAAGGTGTCGAGGCCGGCCACGCAGTGCATCAGCGTGGACTTGCCGGAACCGGACGGGCCCATGATCGCGGTGAACTCGGCCTGCCGGAAGTCGACGGAGACCTGGTCCAGGGCGACCACCCGGGTCTCACCCTGCCCGTAGATCTTCGACAGCTCCGTGGCGCGTGCGGCCACGGCGGTGGTCCGGCCGGCGGTGGGTGTGGTGGTCACGGGACGGTGCTCCTGTCAGGACGACGTGGGTTCCATGGGGACCGTTCCATCGTCCCGGCGCCGAGAGCGCGTGGAGTCAGTCGCTGTTCCGGTTCCGGAGGGCGACTCCGGTCGGACGGAAAGGTGCCGTGTCATACCTGGGGAGGACGGAGGACCCTGAGGGCGGCACCGCGTGATCGTCGTCGAACCTCGGTCGAACGTTGTCGAGAACGGGTGGAACACCCTCGTTCGGACGGTGAAATTCCGTCATTCCACGTACGGGCGTACCCACGTCCCGCCACGCTGTTGGCAAGTGCGGATGGCCCGTACCGCGGGCTGATGCACCCTCAGACGTCAATAAAATAAGACAACATCGGTCCGCCCTTCCGCTGTTCGGGGGATGCGTCCCGATAGGCTCGAACCTCGTAGCGGAGCCCCATGGCCTGCCCGGATGGTGGAATGCAGACACGGCGAGCTTAAACCTCGCTGCCCCTTCGCGGGCGTGCCGGTTCAAGTCCGGCTCCGGGCACCACCGCGCCCCTTTCCCGGGGCGGATCTCGCGGCTCCTCACCCCTCGTACACCGTCAGTACCGCTCCGTCCACCTCGATGCGGCGGCCCGCCCGGAGGCCGTCCGTGCGCAGGGTGCGCAGGCAGGTGTGGAACAGCCCCAGCTCGTCCGCGTCCAGGATCGCGGCGGCCAGGTCCAGCAGCTCGGTCATCGCGTCCTCGGTGAGCACCTGGGGCAGCTCGCCGGAGAGCAGGACGACCGATTCACCGGCGGGGCCGCGGACCACCGCGGTGGTCGGCCCGCCATGCACGAACAACACGTTCCCCCCAAAGAGCCCGGGTGGTCGTACGGCTCTCGCTCCTCGGGCAGGACGAGAGACTAGCGGGGGATGAAGGCCCATTCGGGCGTAGTTGCATGATTTTTCCGGCGGGGTCCGCGAGCGGACCGCCGGCTCACTGCTCCGGTGCCGGCTGTGCGGAGCGGCCCAGCAGGGACTCGACCAGGGCGGCGACATGCCGGCGGTCCTCGGCCGACAGCTGCTGCACGCTGGCGATGAGCAGGTCCACCTCGGGGTCGGTGGTCCGGGCGGCCGTACCGTCGGCGTCCTGGTCGGCCGGGGTCCCGTAGACGTGGATGCCGCAGGCCTCGGCGGCGGCGCGGCGCACGGTGTCGAGCGGCAGCTCGAGGCCCTTGGCCAGGCCTTCCAGGGTGGTGGACTGGGGCATGCGGACGACCCGGTCGGTGGTGGCCAGGTGGTGGACGGTGGAGCGGGGCACACCGCCGCGCCGCGCCACGTCGCCGTAGGACCAGCCCTTGCGGTCGAGACGTTCACGGATCAACTGCTGCAGTGCGTTGGCCACCGAAGTCCACTTCCTGCTCGCCGCTCGACCGGACCGTCCCTGTCGGCGCCGATTCTACGGTCGGTTGACCGGGCCGCCGAAAGGGTGATTCACGGAACGGGTTGCGCACGGGTGCCGCGAGGCCCTAGTGTCCAATCTCGTTGGACAGCTCGTCCGACCAAGTTGGACAGGGTCCGGGGGGAACCTGACTCTCTCCGACCGGAACCGCCTGTTTCCCGAGGGGGAATCGATCATGTTGAACGCCCATGAGCTCGACGCCGAGTCCGCGGAGCTGCTGCCGGGCCGTGAGGCCCTGGGCCGGCTGAAGTTCAGCTTCGGCAAGACGGTCAACGTCACCAAGCACGTCGCGAACATCGACGCCCACAACGAGTCGGCCGCCCTGAACGACCACTCCGCGTGGTCGGTGGCCGACTCCGGCGCCTGCCAGAGCATCAGCGTCAGCCAGTAACCCTCGCGCTCCACCCGACCGAACCACGAAAGGAACCACCACCATGAGCATGGACATGCGCGAGCTGGACGGCGAGTCCGCGGAGCTGCTGCCGGGCCGTGAGGCCCTGGGCCGGCTGAAGTTCAGCTTCGGCAAGACCGTCAACGTCACCAAGCACGTCGCGAACATCAACGCCCACAACGAGTCGGCCGCCGTGAACGACCACTCCGCGTGGTCGGACGCCGAGTCCTCGGCCCAGCAGACGATCACCGTCAAGCAGTAGCACGACGGCTGCGGGGGGCGGGCCGCACGCCCAAAGGGGCGCGCCGGTGTCGAGAGCTCGAACGCGCGGAGGCGCGCAGCGCTGAGCACGATCGGGCTCTCGACACCGGCACTGAGCGCCCCGGAGGGCAAGGAAAGTACGGGCGTGCGGGGCGGTCCGCCCCCTCGGTCTTGCCGGGGGGAAACGGCAGTACGTGGGGGGAGACCACATATGACGGTGCTCGGGGACGGGCCCGCGCTCTACGACACCGGCCCGGTGCCCGGGCCCGGGGGCTGGCCGGTGACGTACGAGCAGGTGACGACCGGCAGCCTGCCGGCCGTCGGAACGCCGGCCGGTCCGGTACCGCGGCTCAGCGCGGGGCTGCGGCTGCACGGCGAGTACCAGGGCTCGGGCTTCACCGAACCGAAGTACATCGCCCGTCGGGGGGACGGGCAGGTCGTCCAGCTGTCCAGGCTGCTGTACCTGGTGGCGTCGTCCGTCGACGGCATGCGCGACGTCGACACGATCGCCCACCGGGTCAGCGCCCGCTACGGCCGCGAGGTCAGCGGCGACAACATCCGCTACCTGGTCGAGAACAAGCTCGAACCGCTCGGCGTGTGCGTGCCCGAGGGGCAGGAGGACGACGAGGTCGACGCCCCGCGCTCCGACCTGCTGCTCGCCCTCAAGGGCCACCGGGTCATCTTCGACGAGCGCCGTACCGGCAGGATCGCGCGGGCCCTGGCCTGGCTGCACCGCCCGGCCGTGGTCGCCGCCGTGCTGCTCTCGGCCGTTGCCCTGGACGTCTGGCTGTTCGGCTTCTTCGGCGCGATCGAACCGGTGCTGGAGGTCCTGGACCAGCCGGTGCTGATCCTCATCGTCTTCGGCCTCACCGTGGCCTCCCTCGTCTTCCACGAGTTCGGCCACGCCTCCGCCTGCCGGTACGGCGGCGCCCGGCCCGGCTGCATCGGCTGCGGGCTCTTCCTCATCTGGCCGTCGATGTACACCGACGTCACCGACGTCTACCGGATCTCCCGGGCCGGCCGGCTGCGCACGGACCTGGGCGGGGTGTACTTCAACGTCGTCTTCATGCTGGCCATGGCCGGGGCCTACTTCGCCACCGGGGCACAGTTCTTCCTTGCCGCCGTCTATCTCGGGCACTTCGAGATCCTGGAACAGCTGATGCCGGCCGTCCGCCTGGACGGCTACTACATCCTCGGCGACCTCGCCGGGGTGCCGGATCTGTACGGCAGGATCAAGCCGATCCTGCTCTCGCTCGTGCCGGGCGCGAAGGGGCGGACGGCGCGGGCGGAGGTCGCCGGGCTGAAGAAGTCCGCGCGCACCGTCGTGGCCTCCTGGGTGCTGACCATGGTGCCGCTGATCGCCGGCGAGATGGGCTACGCGCTGTGGAACCTGCCCAGGATCCTCAGCACGATGGTCCGCTCGCTGACCGAGCAACTCCTCGGCACGGGCGGCGCGTTCGCGCACGGGCAGATCGCCGCCGGGCTCGTCGGGGTGATCGGCAGCGTGATGCTGCTCTGCCCGATGGCCGGTGTCGTCTATCTCTCCGTGAAGATCGGCGGCCGGCTCCTGCGGGCCGCGAACCGCTCCACCGCCGGCCGCCCCCGGCTGCGCCTCGCCCTGTGCGTGCTCGTCCTCGCCGGACTGACCGGGCTGTCCTACGCCTGGGTGTCCGGGGTGACCCCGAAGCCGCTGCCGAAGAAGCCCCCGATCGCACCGATCCTGCAGCCCGGGGTGCCGACCGAGGAGCCCTCGCCGCGGGACGCCTCGACCCCGGACCACGGCGGACACGGCGGGCACGGCAGAAGGGGCGCGGCCTCCCTGTCGCCGTCCGCGGTGCCGGGAACCTCCGCGCCGACGCCGGGGGACGGGCCGTCACCGGACGCCTCGGGGACCGCGACCGCCTCCGCGCCGAAGCCCTCGACGTCGGACCCGGCCCCGGGCACGGCGACCGGCTCGCGCTCTCACCAGCCGCAGTCCTCCGGTTCCGGTTCCGCTACGAGTCTGCCGCCGCCCACCAGTCCGGATCCGGGGCCGCCGACCTCGCCGACCCCGTCGGAGAGCGTTCCCGCTTCGCCGACCCTGAGCCCCACGCCCGCGCCGTCCGGCGGCTCACCCGCCCCGGCGTCGACCTGACACGCACCGTCGGCGTCGGCCGGCTCGCGGTCCCACCGGCCGCGGTCCTCTGGTTCCGGTTCCGCCACGAGTCCGCCGCCGCCCACCAGTCCGGATCCGGGGCCGCCGACCTCGCCGACCCCGTCGGAGAGCGTTCCGGCGTCGCCGACCCAGAGCCCCACGCCCGCGCCGTCCGGCGGCCCACCCGCCCCGGCGTCGACCTGACACGCACCGTCATGTATCCACAGGAGATCTCATGAGCAGCCATCGCAAGGCACGCTCCAGCGCCCATCCCCTCGCCCGCCGCGCCCTGAGCGTGGGACTGTTCGCGGCCGGAGTCGCCGGTGCGGCCGCCGCCGTACCGGCCCAGGCGGCCACCGGCGCGGCGCACGCGGCCTTCGCCTCCGACCACGTCTTCAGCCACACCGACCGGGCCCATCACACCGAGGCCCGGGACTCCTTCACCATCCGTCAGTTCGGCACCGTCAACGCCGCAGGTGTGCGCAACCAGGCCAACGCCGTCTCCGCCGGCTGCTCGGCCGACGACCACTGCCGGTCGGTCGCGCTGTCCTTCCAGATCGTCACCATCGCGGGCGAACACACGCACCTGAACGCCGTGAACCTCAGCGACGCGGTCAACAAGGAGTGCACCGGCTGCCAGACCCTCGCCGGTGCCTACCAGTTCGTCGTCTCCACGCCGGGGCCGCTCACCCTCGACGCCGGCGCCCGGCAGCGGCTCGCCGACATCCACCGCCGCCTGGACGCGCTGACCCGCTCCACGCTGCCCGCCGCCGAGCTGAAGACGCGGGTCGACGGCCTGGCCGGCGAGGTGAGCGCGGTCCTGCGGGACGCGGTCGCCCACGCGCCGAAGGCGGACGCTCAGCCCACCGTCACCCTGCACCGGCACCTGGACGGCTGGCCGGGCCACTGACCGCGGGGGCGCGGCGTGGCCGGCCACGCCGCGCCCCACCATTGACATCGGATTCTCCCCGGCGCAGACTCGGCGCGAGCTCAGTGAAGGAAATTTCACTGAGCGAACACGCACACGCGTGGAGTCGACCCGAAGGGACGAACCGATGCGCACCACCGTCGGGATCATCGGAGCCGGACCGGCCGGACTGCTGCTCGCGCGGCTGCTGCACCGCGCCGGCATCGACTCGGTCGTCCTGGAGAGCCGCGACCGCGCCTACGTCGAACATCGGCAGCGCGCCGGGATCCTGGAGCAGGGCACGGTCGACGTGCTGCGCGCGGCCGGCGCCGGGGAGCGGATGGACGCCGAGGGCCTGCGCCACGACGGCATCGAGCTGCGCTTCGACCGGCGCCGCCACCGCGTCGACTTCCCCGGCCTGACCGGCGGCCGGTCGGTGATGGTGTACGCCCAGACCGAGGTCTGCAAGGACCTGATCGCCCTTCAGCTGAAGGAGGGCGGACCGCTGCTGTTCGGGGCGGAGGCGCTGGCGGTGGACGGCGCGGACGGCGACCGGCCGCGCATCCGGTTCCGGCACCACGAGCGCGAGGACGTGCTGGAGTGCGAGTACGTCGTCGGCTGCGACGGTTTCTGGGGCGTGTCCCGCAAGGCCTTCCCCGCCGCCCTGTCCCGCGTGTTCGAGCGGACGTACCCCTACGCCTGGCTCGGCATCCTCGCCGACGTCGCGCCCTCCCACGACGAACTCGTCTACGCCCGCCACGAACGCGGCTTCGCCCTCCTCTCGATGCGCTCCCCGTCCGTCTCCCGTCTCTACCTCCAGGTGCCCGCCGGCACCGACGCCGAGCAGTGGACCGACGACGAGATCTGGTCGGAGCTGGAACACCGCTTCGAGACCGAGGACGGCTGGCGGCTGGAACGCGGCCCCATCACCCAGAAGTCGGTCACTCCGATGCGCTCCTTCGTCCACGAGCCGATGCGCCACGGCCGGCTCTTCCTCGCCGGTGACGCCGCCCACATCGTGCCGCCGACCGGAGCCAAAGGGCTGAACCTCGCCGTCGGGGACGTCGTCACCCTCGCCCGCGCCCTCGCGCACGAGAAGGAGACCGGCTCCGCGGAACTCCTCGACGCCTACTCCGCGACCTGCCTGCGCCGCGTCTGGCAGGCCGAACGGTTCTCCTACGACATGACGACGATGCTCCATCCGGCCCCGGACGCCACGCCCTTCGACGCCCGCCTGCAGCAGGCCCGGCTGGCGCGGATCGCCTCCTCCCGCGCGGCCGGGACCGACCTGGCCGAGGCGTACACCGGGTTCCCGCTGGGTTAGCGGCACGTCTCGGTGTGGTAGCAGGTTCGTCATGGAACGCGATCACCCATGGCCGGGAATCACCGGTACGCGTAGCGTGTTGGGCAGCACGGCAGGGGAAAGATCCTCCTCAAGTATCATGTCGATCCTTTGCCAATCCATTACGCTTTGAGCCAAGGCTGCGCACGGCAGCCATGGAGGAGTGAAATGAGGAGCAGTAACCCGGTCTTCTCGCGACGGGGGTTCAGCCGCGACAACGGCTACGCAGGCTTCAACACCGCACCGCAGGCCGGGTACGCACAGGGCAACCCGTACGCGCAGAACCCCTACGCCCAGAACCCGTACGCCCAACAGGGCCTGCAGTACGGCGCGCCGCCCCAGGCCCCCGCCACCACCGACCGGATGACCATGGACGACGTCGTCGTCCGCTCGGCCATCACGCTCGGCACCGTCGCCGTCGGCGCCGTCCTCGCCTGGGCGTTGCTGCCGGTCACGGCGACCAGCTTCGGCCTCGCCTTCGGCGCCGGGCTGGTCGCGTTCGTCCTGGCGATGGTCCAGAGCTTCAAGCGCACCCCGTCGCCCGCGCTGATCCTCGGGTACGCCGCCTTCGAGGGCGTCTTCCTCGGCGTCGTCAGCGAGATGTACAACAGCCGCTGGCAGGGCGCGCCTTTCCAGGCGGTGCTCGGCACCATGGCGGTCGCGGGTGCGACCCTGCTCGTCTACAAGGCCGGCTGGATCCGCGTCACCGCTCGCTACGCCCGTGTCGGCATCGCCATCGCCATGGCCTTCATGGTGGTCATGGCGGTCAACCTGCTGCTGGTCGTCCTCGGTGTCGCCCAGAACGGCGGGCTGCGCAGCTTCGGTCCGCTGGGCGCGCTCGTCGGCATCGTCGCGATCCTGCTCGGCGCGTTCTTCCTGACCCTCGACTTCAAGGAGATCGAGGACGGCATCGCCTACGGCGCCCCGCGCAACGAGTCCTGGCACGCCGCGTTCGGTCTCACCGTGCATCTGGTGTGGATCTACCTGGAGATGCTGCGGCTGGTGGCGATCTTCACCAACAACGACTAGCGCCCGCGCCGGTCATGCGGAGAGCCCCGGGTTCCGACCCGGGGCCCTCCGCCGTCTTCAGAGCAGCTTGCGCGCTGCCCTCCTCAGGTCGTACTCGTGGACGATCGCCTTCGCGTGGCCGTACGCGAGGTCGTACTCGTGCCGGAGCCAGCTGACCTTCTCCTCGAAGCGGAACAGGGCGGGGCCTTCTTCAACGGTGCGCAGCCAGTCGGAAACTTCGCGACCGGTGCAGTGGGGGATGCGGGCGAGCAGATTGCGGTGGGTCTCCTCCGAGAAGAGCTGGGACATCGGCGCCTCCGAACGCAAAGGGGATGTAAGCCGGTCCTTCACGTCACCGTGCCTGAGCGTTCGCGTATTGGCAACAGTGCGGCACGTTACGCTCGGCGCGTGGTTGATACGACGCCCTTGAACCGAGCAGTGGATCACTTCGCCGACCGGTTGCGCGCGGCGCCGCAGAGCCGGCTCCAACGGGGCGCTGCCGCGGAGGCACTGGCGCTGGCCAGGGAGTTGGCCCGGCGGGCGCAGGCTGTCGAGGAGCCGGGGAGCGAGCCCCGGGAGATGCCGGATGCGGGGATGTTCGCCGCGGCTGACCAGATCCTCGTGGCCGCGCATGACTTGGCGGTGGTGCTGGAGAGTGACGAGCAGGTCGCCGAAGCGGTGCGGGTGGTCGAGGAGGCGCGTCAGAGGGCGGGGGTCTGAGGCCGGCTGGGTCTCTCAGAGCGACGCTATGACCCTGTCCGCCAGGATGTAGACCGTGTCCTCGCCGCAGGCGAAGGTCAGGGTGTAGGCGCCGGAGATGCCGGAGCCGCCCAGGAGGTAGGGCGCCTCGCCCGCCTCCACCGCCGTCGCCAGACGCTCGGCGGTCTCGCGGTGGCCCGGGGTCATGCACAGGGTGGTGCCGTCGGCGAAGACGTAGACGTCGAGGGTACCGAGCGGGCCCGGGCGGACGTCGGAGAGCTCGACGCGTTCGGCGGACAGCTGCTCCAGCGTGGTCACGGTGCGCTCGTGGTCGTTCACCGCCGGCGACTGCACCGGGACGAAGTCGGGGTGCGAGGGGTGACGGCGGCGGGCCGCGGCCAGTTCCGGGGACTCCCCGGCGAACTCGTCGGTGTCGGCGGTCGGCTCGGACACCGGCTCCAGGCCGGCGAAGTCGGTCTGCCGGGGCAGGAACAGCTCGGTTTCGGGCAGGCCCAGCAGGGTCGGCGCGTCGGAGGCGTCACGGGCCTCCTGTGCGGCCCAGAAGGCGCGCGCCTCCGCCAGCTCGCGCTCCCTCTCCTCGGCGAGCGCCTCGGCCACGGCGGCGCGTATCTGGTCGGCGTCCGTGCCGGTGCGGGCGTGCGGCAGCAGCGCACGCATGGCGGCCGACTGGTTCTCGGCGAGCTGGGTCTGCAGCTCCGCCAGCTGGCGGCGCAGCTTCAGAACGGTGCGCAGGACGGCGACGCCCACGGCGCCGGTGGCTGCCGTGGTGAGCAGCAGAGCGATCGGCATGGCGCTCACTGACGTACTCCCGGTTCAAAGTCGACCCCCGACTTCCTACATCAGCTTGAAGGGCGGACTATCCAGCTGTCAGTGCGTAACGTCACGAAACGGACAGGACTTTGGGTTCGTGGTCTCGCCGTGCACCGCGCTGACCTGCGCTGACCTGCACCGATGCGTCCGGGGAGCGAGATAGGTCACATCCTGGGAGAAATTGGATCACGAAAAGGCCCAGAACCTTGGAGTTTCCCCGGTTCCGGGCCCTTTCCCGACGTGATGTGCCTGTGCCGCTACGGACGGTGGATCAGCTGAGGCGCTCGATGACCATCGCCATGCCCTGGCCGCCGCCGACGCACATCGTCTCCAGGCCGAACTGCTTGTCGTGCCACTGCAGGGAGTTGATGAGGGTGCCGGTGATACGGGCGCCGGTCATGCCGAAGGGGTGCCCGACGGCGATGGCGCCGCCGTTGACGTTCAGCCTGTCGATGTCGATGCCGAGGTCCTGGTAGGAGGGGATCACCTGGGCGGCGAACGCCTCGTTGATCTCGACCAGGTCGATGTCGCCGATGGTGAGACCGGCGCGCTGCAGCGCCTGCTTGCTCGCCTCGACGGGCCCGAGGCCCATGATCTCGGGGGAGAGGCCGGAGACGCCGGTGGACACGATCCGGGCGAGCGGGGTCAGGCCCAGCTCGCGGGCCTTGGTGTCGCTCATGATGACGACGGCGGCGGCACCGTCGTTGAGCGGGCAGCAGTTGCCGGCGGTGACGAGTCCGTCCGGGCGGAAGACCGGCTTCAGGCCCGCGACGCCCTCCAGGGTGACGCCGGGGCGCGGGCCGTCGTCCTTGCTGACGACCGTGCCGTCCGGGAGCGTCACCGGGGTGATCTCGCGCTCCCAGAAGCCGTTCTTGATGGCCTGCTCGGCGAGATTCTGCGAGCGGACGCCGAACTCGTCCATCTCCTGGCGGGTGATGCCCTTGGCGCGGGCCAGGTTCTCGGCGGTCTGGCCCATCGCGATGTACGGGTCGGGCAGCAGGCCGTCCTCGCGCGGGTCGTGCCAGGTCGTGCCCTCCTGCTGGGCGACGGCCTCGGTGCGGGCCTGCGCCTCGGCGAACAGCGGGTTGTAGGTGCCCGGCATGTCGGAGCTGCCGTGGGCGTAGCTGGAGACCATCTCGACACCGGCCGAGATGAAGACGTCGCCCTCACCGGCCTTGATGGCGTGCAGGGCCATGCGGGAGGTCTGCAGGGAGGAGGAGCAGTACCGGGTGATGGTGCAGCCCGGCAGGTGGTCCATGCCCATCTGTACGGCGACGATCCGGCCGAGGTTGTGGCCCTGCTGGCCGCCGGGGAGACCGCAGCCGAGCATCAGGTCGTCGATGTCCTTGGGGTCCAGCTCGGGGACCTTGGCCAGCGCGGCCTGGATGATCGTGGCGGTCAGGTCGTCGGGGCGCAGGTCCTTCAGGGAGCCCTTGACGGCGCGGCCGATGGGGGAGCGGGCGGTCGAGACGATGACGGCTTCGGGCATCACGGCTCCATCTGAACGGGGGTTGCTTTTCGGGCAGGGCCGGTTGGGAAGTTACCGCTACGTATGGTCCAGGTCACCGGTATTGGTGTGTGACACTGACCGCAATTTACTAAGCGCTTGCTTGGCCTCGCGCGGCTCGGCCGACCGGGACGGGTGGGTGGGAAAGGCCGGTCAGACCGACGGAGTCGCCGGCTCCGCCTCCGGTACCCGGCGCCGCCGCCTCCGCTTCAGCAGGGCCCACGGTCCACGCGGCCCCGTGGGCATCGCGGGCGTGACCTCGGTGCCCGCCTCCGACGCGGCTTCCGCGGCGGCCCGCGCCACCGGCAGGAACCCCTCGCGCCGCGACACGTCCGGCCGCTCCTCCTCCGCCGGCCACAGTCCCAGCGCCGCGCACACCGTCGGCAGCACCGCCATCGCCGCCGTCGCGTACCCCTCCGCCGAGGGGTGGTAGTTGTCGGGGCCGAAGAGCTCCCGCGGGTTCGCCTCGAACTCCGGGCCCAGCAGATCGCCGAGGGACACGGTCCGGCCCCCCTGCTCCACCACCCCGATCGTCTGCGCCGCCGCCAGCTGCCGCGAGGCCCGCCGGGCCAGCCAGCGCAGCGGCTGCTGCACCGGCTCGATGGTGCCGAGATCGGGGCAGGTGCCGACCACCACCTCCGCACCGGCCGTGCGCAGCCGTCGTACCGCCGCCGACAGGTGCCGTACCGAACGGGTCGGCGGCATCCGGTGGGTGACGTCGTTCGCACCGATCATGATCACGCAGATGTCGGGGACGGGCGCCACTCCCGACAGCACCGACGCCACCTGGCGGTCCAGGTCGTCGGACTGGGCGCCCGGCAGCGCCACGTTCCGCAGTTCCACCGGGCGTTCCGCCACCGCCGCCAGGCCCGACGCCAGCAGCGCGCCCGGGGTCTGTCCCGCCCGGTGCACGCCCTGACCGGCCGCCGTGGAGTCGCCGAGCATGGTCAGGCGGAGGGGCGGTTCCCCGGCTCCGGGGACGTCGTACGCGTGGCCGTACACGCCGTCGGCCACCGGGACGCGGCCGCCGCCGTGATGGCCCACGTGGCGCCGGGCCAGCCGTACCTCCGCGAGCAGCAGACCGACCGCGGCCGCGCCGACCAGGCCGACCCCGCCACCGCCGTACGCCGCTCCGGCCGCGATGCGCCGGGCCACTCTCGCCCTCGACATGCTCGTCATGCGTCGCCGCCACCTCCTCGTAGCCGTACACCCACTCCTTGCCCCGTACCGACCGTGCGTCAATCTCAACGGGGAGTGAACGGCCGCCCCAGCCGCACGCCTGGCCTTAGGCTGGCGACACCACTAAGACCACATCTTTTGCAGCAACCGGAGACAACGGTGCAATTCCACGACTCGATGATCAGCCTCGTCGGCAACACCCCGCTGGTGCGGCTCAACAGCGTGACCCAGGGCATCCAGGCGACCGTTCTGGCCAAGGTGGAGTACTTCAACCCGGGCGGCTCCGTGAAGGACCGCATCGCCCTGCGCATGATCGAGGCCGCCGAGCAGAGCGGCGAGCTCAAGCCGGGCGGGACGATCGTCGAGCCGACCAGCGGAAACACAGGTGTGGGCCTTGCCATCGTGGCCCAGCAGAAGGGGTACAAGTGCATCTTCGTGTGCCCCGACAAGGTCTCCACCGACAAGATCAACGTGCTGCGGGCGTACGGGGCCGAGGTCGTCGTGTGCCCGACCGCCGTCGCTCCGGAGCACCCGGACTCCTACTACAACGTCTCCGACCGGCTCGTCCGCGAGACCCCGGGCGCGTGGAAGCCCGACCAGTACTCCAACCCCAACAACCCGCTCTCGCACTACCACTCGACCGGTCCCGAGCTGTGGGAGCAGACCGAGGGGAAGATCACCCACTTCGTGGCGGGCGTGGGTACGGGCGGGACCATCTCCGGCACCGGCCGGTACCTGAAGGACGTCAGTGACGGTCGCGTCAAGGTCGTCGGCGCCGACCCGGAGGGGTCCGTGTACTCCGGCGGCTCGGGGCGCCCCTACCTGGTCGAGGGCGTGGGCGAGGACTTCTGGCCGACCGCCTACGACCGCACCGTCGCGGACGAGATCGTCGCCGTGTCCGACAAGGACTCCTTCCAGATGACCCGCCGGCTGGCCAAGGAGGAGGGCCTGCTGGTGGGCGGCTCCTGCGGTATGGCCGTCGTGGCGGCGCTGCGGGTCGCCGAGCGGCTCGGTCCGGACGATGTCGTGGTCGTCCTGCTCCCGGACAGCGGTCGTGGCTACCTCAGCAAGATCTTCAACGACGAGTGGATGGCCGACTACGGCTTCCTGGAGGACGAGGGCCCGAGCGCCCGCGTCGGCGACGTCCTGAGCGACAAGGCGGGCGGCACCATTCCCTCCCTGGTGCACATGCACCCGGAGGAGACCGTCGGCCAGGCCATCGAGGTGCTGCGCGAGTACGGCGTCTCGCAGATGCCGGTCGTCAAGCCGGGCGCCGGCCACCCGGACGTGATGGCCGCCGAGGTCGTCGGGTCGGTCGTCGAACGCGAGCTGCTGGACGCCCTGTTCAACAAGCGCGCCTCCCTCGACGACCCGCTGGAGAAGCACATGTCCGCCCCACTGCCCCAGGTCGGCTCCGGCGAGCCGGTCGGCGACCTGATGTCCGTGCTCGGCACGGCCGACGCGGCGATCGTCCTGGTCGAGGGCAAGCCCACCGGCGTGGTCAGCCGGCAGGACCTGCTGGCCTTCCTGGCCAAGGGCGGAAAGCAGTAGCGAACACCCGGTGAACTGCGGGTTCACTCGCTCGACCTGAGGTGAGGCGGGGTTCGCGGAAGTGGTACGAGCGTGTCACGTGCGCGCAGCACCCGCTTAACACGCGTCCGGCAGATTAGTCGGTGCCGGCAGGGCGGGAGCGGCTCCCCGCCCCGGCCGGCGCCGAACGGCGCCTAGGACCTCCGGAGCGGCTCCCGGACCTCCATGGACGCCACGGACGCGAGATGCCGGCCCTGACCCGGCCCGCGTCCCTCGCGGGGACCGCCGTCGTCCCGCCCCCCGGCAACGGGGGTGCGGCGGTCCCCGCGCACGACTTTCCCCGAGGGTTCAGCGCGCGGCGCTGGACGCCCAACTCCCCAGCAGGGCAAGCCGCTCGGCGGTCTCCGACCCCGGTTCCGGGGTGTACACCACGATCACCTGGTCCGGGGCCGCCGGGATCGTGAGGGTCTCGTACGGCAGGGTCAGCAGGCCCGCCACCGGGTGCCGTACCTTCTTCACGCCGTACGCGCACTCCCTGACCTCGTGGTCCGCCCACAGCCGGCGGAAGTCCTCGCTCTTCAGCGAGAGTTCGCCGACCAGCGCGCACAGCTCGGCGTCGTCGGCGTACCGGCCCGCGTTGACGCGCAGGTGGGCCACCGTCTGGGCGGCGACCGCGTGCCACTCCGGGTAGAGGTCGCGGCCGGCGGACTCGAGGAAGACCTGCCGGGGGATGTTCCGCTCCGCCGCCGTCACACGGCTGAAGCCGTTCAGCGCGTCGCCGAGTGCGTTCCACGCGATCACGTCCATGCGGGGGTTCAGCACGAACGCTGGGCTGCGCTCCATGCCGTCCAGCAGGATCTGGATTCCGGGGCGGATGCGGGGCGCCTCCGGCCGCTGCCGCCGCCCCCGCTGCCGGCGCGGCCGCGCCACCGTCCGCAGATACGCCTGCTCGGTCTCGTCCAGCCGCAGCACCCGGGCGATCGCGTCCAGCACGGCGTCGCTGACGCTCGTGCCCCGGCCCTGCTCCAGCCGGACGTAGTAGTCGACGCTGACCCCGGCGAGCTGGGCCACCTCCTCCCGGCGCAGGCCCGGTACGCGGCGCCGCCCGTGGCCGGGCAGTCCCACCTCCTCGGGCTGGATCCGTGCACGTCGCGAGCGCAGGAAGTCGCCGACTTCCCCTTCCAGCCAGTCCCCGTCCATACCCCGATCGTAGGGGAGCCGCCGGACGCCAACCTGGTACTGGCAGACCCAGGAAAACCGCATCCCTGGGTACGGCCGCCGGACCGGGCGAGGCTGGTGCCAGCCGCCGGGGAGCCGCCCCGGCGCCCACATCCTGGGGGAAGACTCATGTCGTACGAGAACCTGTCCGGCCGCACCGCCGTCGTCACCGGAGCCGCCAGCGGCATCGGCGAGGCCGTCGCCCGGCAGCTGGCCGCCGAGGGCGCCCGGGTGGCGCTGCTCGCCCGGCGCGCGGACCGGCTTCAGACGCTGGTGGAGAAGATCCGGGCCAACGGGGGCGAGGCGCTCGCCGTGGCCGCCGACGTCACCGACGACGCGTCCGTGGCGGCCGCCCGGGACCTGGCGCACGAGACCTTCGGCGCCGTCGACCTCGTCGTGAACAACGCCGGAGTCATGCTCCCGAACCCCGTGGCCGACGGCCGGCTCGACGAGTGGCAGCGGATGCTCGACACCAATGTCACCGGAGTGCTGCGGGTCATCCGCGCCTTCGGCGCCGACCTGGTGGGCGCCGCCGGCACGGGCCGCACCGCCGACCTGGTGAACGTCTCCTCCATCGGCGCCCACATCCCCTTCCCCAACTACGCGGTGTACGGCGCCACGAAGGCCGCCGTCACCTGTCTCTCGCAGTCCCTGCGCACCGAGTTCGGACCGCAGGACGTGCGGGTGACGAACATCGAGCCGGGACTGACGGAGACCGAGCTGAAGGACCATGTCGACAGCGCCGAGCTGTCCGGGCAGCTGGACGGCATGCTGGAGGCGATCGGTGCCCTCTCGGCGGCCGAGGTCGCGGACGTCGTCGCCTACGCCACCAGCCGGCCCCGGCACGTCAACCTCCGCCAGATCGTGGTCCTGCCGACCCGGCAGGCCTGAGCCGGGCTCAGTCCTGCCGGTCGGAGCGGTCGCGGCGGCCGGTGAGCAGCTCCGGGTTGAGCCGTACCGCCTGGGCGAAGTTGACGCCGACGATGCCGACCCAGGCGGCCACCGTCCCGGCCGTCCCGGCGACGCCGCCGGCCACGGCGGTCAGCGGGATCGCCAGGACGAGCGAGATGATCGCGAGCCCGAAGCGCTCCGGCCAGGTGTCGGCGTCCTTCGGGCGCCGGGCACCGCGCGCGGTCGCCATCTGCTGCTCGGCCAGGTGCCGCCGTACCCGGCGGTCCACCGTGTCGTCGATCCGCTGCTCGACCTGCTCCAGGAAGGAGTCGACCAGTGCCGTCTCGTACTCCTCGCCCAGCTCCCGGCGGGTCTGCAGGGTGGCGTCGAGTTCCTTCCGCAGGTCCGGATCCTTCTTCAGGCCGCTGTCCCGCGAGTCCAGTGCGCTCATGGGCCCAACCCTAGGGACCGCCCACGCCCCGCGCACTGGGGACAACCCCCCTCTTGGCGCCCCCGGCGGGCGGTCGGCAGCGCGCGCCCGAAGGGGGTCCCGAGACGGCCCTTGCCTGACTGCATAAGGTCATGCAGAGTTCTCGATGTGTGAATAGTTTGGCAGCGGCTCGGCGATGGGAGTGTGGGCTCGATGTCGTCTCGCACCGTGGGCGCGCCGCCGTCCGTGCCGTCCGCGCGCTCCGCGACCGTGGTCCTGGACGGGTCCGGACTCGGCGTCGAGGACGTCGTACGGCTCGCCGACGGCGCCGTGCATCCCGTCCCCGGGGCCGACGCGATGCGGCGCGCGGAGCACTCCTGGAACGCCGCCCGGCAGATCGCCGCCACCGGGCGCGTCTACGGCCGCTCCACCGGCGTCGGCGCCAACCGGAACGAGGACGTGCCCACCGAGGCCGCCGCAGGCCACGGCCTGCGCCTGCTGCGCAGCCACGCCGGCGCCATCGGCGAGGAGCTCCCCGCCCGCCAGGTGCGCGCCATGCTCGCCGTCCGCGCCAACCAGCTGCTGGCCGGCGGCGCGGGCCTCAGGCCCGGCGTGGTCACCGCGCTGTGCGAGGCCCTGGGGAGCGGCGCGTACCCGGTGGTCAACGAGTTCGGTTCGGTCGGCACCGGCGACATCGCGGCCCTGGCCCAGGCCGGGCTCGCGCTCGCCGGGGAACACCCCTGGCGCGGCGCCGCCGCCCCCGCCCCGCAGCCCCTCGACAACAACGACGCCCTCGCCCTGATCAGCAGCAACGCCCTCACCCTCGGCCAGGCGGCGCTCGCCCTGCACGAACTGCGCGGGCTGATCGGCGCCACCCAGGTCGTCGCCGCCCTGTCCCTGCTCGCCGTCGACGGCTCCCACGAGGCGTACGCCGCCCCCGTGCACGCCGCCCGCCCGCACCGGGGCAGCACCGAGGTGGCCCGGCGGATGCGGGAGCTGATCGGCGCCGCCGACCGGCCGAGCCCGCCGCTCGGCCGGATCCAGGACCCCTACGGCTTCCGCTGCCTGCCCCAGATCCACGGCCCCGCCCATGACGCGGCCGACGCCCTGGAGCAGGTCCTCACCGTGGAGATCAACGCGGCCGCCGAGAACCCCCTCATCGCCCCCGAGGACCTCGCCGCCTACCACCACGGCGGCTTCTACCAGGCCCAACTGGCCCTTGCCCTCGACCACTTCAGGCTCGCGCTGACCCAGGTGGCCCGGCTGTCCACGTCCCGCCTGTCCACGCTCAACGAGCCCGCCCACACCCGGCTGCGCCCCTTCCTCGCCGACCACGAGCCGGCCTCCTCCGGCGTGATGATCCTGGAGTACGCGGCCGGAGCGGCCCTCGGTGACCTGCGGGCCTTCTCGGCGCCCGCGTCCCTGGGCCACGCTGTACTCTCCCGGGGCGTCGAGGAACAGGCGAGTTTCGCCTCGCTCGCCGCGCGGCAGACCCTGCGCGCGTGCGGTGCGTATCGTCTGGTGGTCGGCTGCGAGCTCGTCGCCGCCGTCCGCGCTCTGCGCCAGCGCGACCTGCGGCCCGACCCCGGGCTGCCGGCCGGGCGGGCATTCGCGCTCGCCGAGTCGGTCCTCGACGCCGACCCGGCCGACCGGCCGCTCACGGACGACGTCACGCAGGCGGCCGCACTGCTCGACCGGTTCACGGACATCTGGAGGGGGAGCGCGTCATGAGCGTGGACAGCAGTACCGGGGGGACGCCCGGTGCGTCGGACAGTCCGGCGAACCGCCTGCAGACGCTCTTCGAGGGCCACCGGCTCACGCCGACCCAGCGCCGGATCGCGCACAGCATGGTCCGGCGGGCCGCCGACGTGCCCTTCCTGTCCAGTGTGGAGCTGGCCGAGCTGGCCGGGGTCAGCCAGCCGTCGGTGACCCGGTTCGCCGTCGCCCTCGGCTTCGACGGCTATCCGGCGCTGCGCAAGTACCTGCGCGAGGTCGTCCCCGCCGAACCGGCCGCCGAGGCGGGCGCCTTCAACGAGTACCAGCAGGCCGTCGAGGCCGAGATCGAGAACCTCAGGCACCTCGCCGACCTGCTCGCCGACCCCCGCCCGGTGCAGCGGGCCGGCCGCATCCTGGCCGCCTCCCGCCCGCTGCCGGTGCTCGGCCTGCGCGCCGCAGCCTCGCAGGCGTACGGCTTCGCCTACTTCGCCGCCAAGGTCCACCCGGACGTCCGGCTGCTCAACGAGGGCGGCACCATGATCCAGGACCGGATCGACGCGGCCGTCCGCGCCGGCGCCACCGCCCTGCTGTGCTTCGCGCTGCCCCGGCATCCGCGCGAGGTCGTCGACACCCTCGCCTACGCCAAGGACGTCGGCCTGACGACGGTCACGGTCGCCGACTCCGCGTTCGCTCCGGTCGCCAAGTACTCCGACCTGCTGCTGCCCGCCGCCGTCGGCACCGGGCTCGCCTTCGACACCGCGTGCGCGCCGATGCTGCTCGGACGGGTGCTGCTGGAGGCCGTCTGCGACGACCTGCCTCAGGCGCAGGCCCGGCTGGAGGAGTTCGACGCCAAGGCCGCGGCCCGGGGGCTCTTCGTCGAATAGGCCTTCGCGCTCTCAGATTCGTCTCACGTTCGGCCACTAGCGTCCCGGTGAGACACAGGCGTTTTGCGGACACGTGACACGGGAGGCTGACGTGGCGCGCGGAGGACAGGGGCTGGCCCGGGTGGCCGTCGTCGTACGGGCGGGGGCCGCACCGTTGTGGTGGTTCGGCGTGGTCGCCGCGGCGATCGGCGCGGTACCGGAGGGGCTGACGGGACGAGGGATCGGGGCGCTCGCCGGAGCCGCGCTGTTCGTCGTCGGCGCGGCGGTCGTGGCACTGGTGCGGCGGGGCCGGTACGGCGCACTCGCCCGCGGCGCGGCCCGCGCGGGCAAGTACGACGTACTGCAGGACCGTGCGGTGACCGTGCGCAACTGGCGCCGGGGCCACCGCTGGTGGCTGCTGCTGGCCTGCGCCGTCGCGCTGGGCTCCGCCTTCGCGGTGCCCGCGGCCGGCGGCCTGCTGCTGGCCGGGTTCGGCACCGGGCTGCGGCTGAAGGCCGCCTGGATCGGGCGCCGCGAACGCGCCGAGGAGACGCTGCTGTGGGTGCGCGTCGACTGGCTCGACCGGCGCGGCGGGAGCCCGGCGGGCAACGCCGTGAAGGGCCTGCGCGGTACGGGCATCGCGGCCGGCGACGCGGCCCCTGGCGGGTCCCGCCGCCGCACCGCGGCGCTGGTCTAGCTCTCGCCGGGGCTCAGACCTCCAGTTCCTGCTCGATCTTCTTCAGCTGGTGCCGGGCCATCGCCAGGTTGGCCCGGGACGCGTCGAGGACCAGGTAGAGGAACAGGCCGTTGCCGCCGCGGCTCTTGAGCAGGCGGACCATGTGGTACTGGTCCGTCAGTGTGATGAGGATGTCCTCGATGTCGCCCTTGAGGCCCAGCATCTCCATCGTGCGCATCTTGGCGCGGACCACGTCGGTGTTTCCCGCGGCGGCCACGTTCAGGTCGAAGCTCTTGCTGCCGCCCATCGTGCCCAGCGCCATTCCGCTGGTGTAGTCGACGAGCGCGACGCCGGTGGCGCCCTCGATGGAGGTGAGGGCTTCCTTCAGCGCGGTCTCGGTGTTGGCCATGGTGGATCCTCTCGAAGGGTTCAACTGTCGGTTGCGGCGGGCGTATTGCGTGCGGTGCGCGTATCGGCGCCGGTGGCGCCGGTCGTGCGGGGCGTGCGGGTCGTGCGGGTACGGGTCGGGGGTGCGGGGTCGACGGCGTCCTGGGTCCGCTCGGCCCGCCCGGACCGCCGGGCCTGCCGGGCCGCGGTGTCGGCGGCGTCGAGCAGCTCCCCGATGCGGGCTCCGGAGCGGCGGCCCTCCAGATGCAGCCGGCCGACGTTGACCCGGTCCTCGGCGAGCAGGGTCAGTACGGCGGTGCGGCCGGCCGCGTAGGTGGCGACATGGCCGTGCTCGCCGCGCACCAGAAGCTCCCGGAAGCCGCCGTTGCCGGTGGCGTCGGCGACCCGTACGGCGACGCCGAGCGCGGCGGCGGTGAGTGCCGCGAGGCCCTCGGGGTCGACTCCGGGGGTGTCGTGGGCGACGACGAGACCGTCGACACCGGCCGCCAGGGCGCCGGTGAGCTGCGGTACCCGGTTGCGCAGCCGGTGCAGCTCGGCCAGGACGGCCTGGAGATCCTCCTCGGACACCATCAGCTCTCTCCTCTCGGCGGGGCGGTGCCGTTCAAAGCGCCTCCAGCGCATCTCTGAGCCTCTTCAGCAGCGCGATGTCGGGGTCGGTGACCGGGGGTGGGGGCGGCGGCGGTGCGGGGTCCGCGGCGGCGGGCGCCCGGGGCGCGACATGGCCGGCCGCCGTGAGCCGGCGTACGTCGACCAGGGTGTGGAAGGCCTGGCGGCCGAGGTTCCGGGCGATCCCGGTGGCCGTGCGGACGCCGTCCACGCGGTCCAGGACCGCCCGCTGCCGGGGCGTGACCGGCGCGGAGGTGGGTGAGGCCGGTGGGGAGGCTGGGTCCGCGCGGATCAGCGGGGCGCTGTCGGCGGCCGGGTCGGGCCACAGCCGGTGCAGCAGCAGCCGGCGGCGCAGCGTCTCGCGCTCCAGGGCGACGACCGGGACCGAGGGCAGCGGGCCGATCCGGGGCGCGCGGTCGTAGCGGAAGCGGCCCGGGGTGCTGCTCGGGGCCAGCGCGAAGTACCCGGCGTCGTACAGGGCGTCCAGATGGCACAGCTCCAGCGCGCCGGTGGGTAACAGCCCGGACTCCAGCAGGAGTTCCGCGGTGTGCAGCGGGCCGGAGGTCCGCTCGGCGGCCCGTCGCCAGGCTGTCGTCGCGAGGGTGCCGTGGGCCGTGAGGAGCACGTCGAGACCGGGGGCGAAGGGGCTCTCGGCGTGCACCACCCGGCCCTCGGCGAGATACAGGGTGCCGTGCTCGCGGACCAGGACGCCGGTGGCCCGCTCCTCGGCGAGCCGGGTCAGCATCGGCGACAGTGCCCGCGTGGCCGACTTGTCCCGCACCGGCAGGGGCGGCGGAGGTATCTGGGCCACGGTCATCCCAGCACCAGCCGGGCCGCCATCTCGCCGAGCCGGATCCGGGCGAGCGCGAGGTTGCCCTCCTCGCGGCCGAGCCACAGGTGGAGGAAGACGCTGCTGTCGAAGGACGTGTCCACGAACCGCAGCAGGTGGTAGCTGTCGCGGTTGCTGACGATCAGGTCCTCGACCGGAGGGTGCCCCTCGCCGTGGACCGCGAAGGCGCCGTGCTCGGCGGCCATCCGGGCCAGTTCGGCGGCCTCGGCGGCGGTCGTCTCGTGATCGCCGCCGGGCGCCTCGCCGACCGTGCCGAGGGCCAGTCCGCTCGTCCAGTCCACCAGTGCCGCTCCCCGGGCACCGGGCAATCGCATCGCTTCCAGCAGGCACTCGTCGATTCCGGGCACCGGTGGCTCCCCTCCCGCCTGGGTCTCCGGCTGAGTGACAGCGACACTACGCACCGTGCGCGGGGAAGGTGGAGCCTTTGGCATTTTCCAGTGGAACGTGCTTCCGGCGTACTAGTGTGGGCCAACTGTCCGCTGTGCCCGGCGAGTTGATCCATTTGTTCGAGGGTGCCGGGGGCGCGTCAACGGCTTCCCGGTGCCCGGAGGGTGGTGAGGGCGTCCGCGTGCGCCCCGCCGGACTCCGCCACCACCTCGGCGACGGTCTGGGGTTCCCGTACGGTCGCGAAGGCGATGCCTCCCGAGCCGTCCGGCGCGAAGCCGTGGATGCCCGGCCGGGCGAGGGAGTTGTAGGCGTAGTGATGGGCGAAGTAGTACGCGCCCGTGTCCAGCGCGGCCGCGTAGTCGCCCTGCTCCAGCAGGGGCAGTGCGCGCCCCTCCGCCAGCAGGTCGCCCGAGAAACAGGCCGGCCCGGCCACGTCCTGCACCACCTCCGGCCCCGGCTTCGGCCGCCCCTTGGCGTCGTACGCCGCGATCCTCAGCGGCCACGCCCCCGGCGCGTACACGGTCCGCGTCGCCACCTGCACGCCCGCGTGCGTCACCGCGATCCGCCGCCCGCCCGCGCTCTTGGCGTACTCCACCCGGGCCACCACCGTCCCGTGCTTGGCCAGCAGCGACCGCCCGAACTCGGTCACCAGCCCGTACCGCCCGTCGAACAGCCCCGGCACCCGCTCGGCCAGCAGCCGGGCGTAGGACGCGTACGAGGGTGCCGTCGCCTCGGCCGCGAAGTTCACCGGCAGTCCGCCGCCGATGTCCAGCGTGTCGATCTGCCGCCGCCCCGCCCGCTCGTTGACCTCCTCCGCGAGCGCGTACGTCTCCGCCACGCCCCGCGCCAGCAGCGCCGGCGGGATGCCCTGTGAGCCGGTGTGCGCGTGCAGCCGGGTCAGCCAGGGCCGGTCCAGATACGCCCGTACGACCCACTCGCGCGCCCCCTCGTCGCGCAGTGCCACCCCGAACTTGGAGGTCTGCGTCGCCGTCGAGGTCGCCCCGATCGTGCCGCCGCCGACCTGCGGGTTGATCCGGAGGCCGAGCGGGGACCTGGTCGGGGCGGACCGCACCAGGGCGTCCAGGCGGTCCAGCTCCTGCGGGTTGTCGGCGTTCACCGCGATGCCCAGGGCCAGTGCCTCGCGCAGCTCCGCCGGGGTCTTGGCGGGCGAGTCCAGCACGGTCCGGGCCGCCGGCACCCCGGCCGCACGGGCCAGCGCCAGCTCGCCGGGGCTCGCCACTTCCGCGCCGATCCCCGCCTCGTGCAGCAGCCGGAGCACGGGCACCAGCGGGGTCGCCTTCACCGCGAAGGCGTGCAGCACCGGCGTCCCCGGTGGCAGCACCGCGTCGAACGCCGCCCGCAGGGCCGTCGCGGACCGCCGGATCCCGGTCACGTCCAGCAGCCCGGCCACGGCCGCGTCCGGCCCCAGCAGCCCCTGCTCCACGGCGGCACGCACCGCCTCGTCCCGCCGCGCGGAGCGCTCCCGGGCTTCCGTTTCGACGTCCTGCTCCACGGCCTCTCCCCTCGTGTCCGTCTCACGTCCAGCCAAACACCGACGGCGCGCGGACGGGGTCGCCCCGATGTATTGACTAGTTCTATTCAGAACGACAGGATGTGAATAGACGTAGTAACAGGAGGAGGCAGACGATGTCGGGACCCCGCCCCGTACGAGCACCGCGCGGCACGGAACTGAGCGCCCTGGGATGGCAGCAGGAGGCCGCCCTGCGCATGCTGCAGAACAACCTCGACCCGGAGGTCGCGGAGCACCCCGACAAGCTCGTCGTCTACGGCGGCACCGGCAAGGCCGCCCGTGACTGGCGCTCCTTCGACGCCATGGTCCGCACCCTGAAGACCCTCAAGCAGGACGAGACCATGCTGGTCCAGTCCGGCCGCCCCGTCGGCGTGATGCAGACCCACGAGTGGGCCCCGCGGGTCCTCATCGCCAACTCCAACCTGGTCGGCGACTGGGCCAACTGGGAGGAGTTCCGCCGCCTGGAGGCCCTCGGTCTGACCATGTACGGCCAGATGACCGCCGGCTCCTGGATCTACATCGGCACCCAGGGCATCCTCCAGGGCACCTACGAGACCTTCGCCGCCGTCGCCGCGAAGAAGTTCAACGGCACCCTCGCCGGGACCATCACCCTCACCGCCGGCCTCGGCGGCATGGGCGGCGCCCAGCCCCTCGCCGTGACGATGAACGACGGTGTCGCCATCTGTATCGACTGCGACCCGCGCGCCATCGAGCGCCGCATCGAGCACCGGTACCTGGACGTCAGGGCCGACTCCCTCGACCACGCCCTCCAGCTGGCCACCGAGGCCCGCGACGCCCGCCGCCCGCTGTCCATCGGCGTCCTCGGCAACGCGGCCGACCTGGTCCCGCAGCTGCTCGCGATGAACGCCCCCATCGACATCGTCACCGACCAGACCTCCGCCCACGACCCGCTGTCGTACCTTCCGGTGGGCGTGGCCTTCGAGGACATGGCCGCCGAGGCGGCGAAGGACCCGGCGGGCTTCACCACCCGCGCCCGGGAGTCCATGGCCCGGCACGTGGAGGCCATGGTCGGCTTCATGGACGCCGGCGCCGAGGTCTTCGACTACGGCAACTCCATCCGTGGCGAGGCCCAACTGGCGGGCTATGACCGGGCGTTCGCCTTCCCCGGCTTCGTCCCCGCCTACATCCGCCCGCTGTTCTGCGAGGGCAAGGGCCCCTTCCGCTGGGCGGCCCTGTCCGGCGACCCCGCCGACATCGCCAAGACCGACAAGGCGATCCTGGAGCTGTTCCCGGAGAACGAGTCCCTGGCCCGCTGGATCAAGATGGCCGGCGAGCGCGTCCACTTCCAGGGGCTGCCCGCGCGCATCTGCTGGCTCGGCTACGGCGAGCGCGACAAGGCCGGCGAGCGCTTCAACGACATGGTGGCCTCCGGCGAGCTGGCGGCTCCGCTGGCGATCGGCCGCGACCACCTGGACTGCGGGTCGGTGGCCTCGCCGTACCGCGAGACCGAGGCCATGCTCGACGGGTCCGACGCGATCGCCGACTGGCCGCTGCTGAACGCCATGGTGAACGTGGCCTCCGGCGCGTCGTGGGTGTCCATCCACCACGGTGGCGGCGTGGGCATGGGGCGCTCCATCCACGCCGGGCAGGTGACCGTGGCCGACGGTACGAAGCTGGGTGGGGAGAAGATCCGGCGGGTGCTGACGAACGACCCGGGTATGGGTGTCATCCGGCACGTGGACGCCGGATACGACATCGCGGAGTCGGTGGCCGGGGAGCGCGGTGTCCGGGTGCCCATGCGCGAGGGTGACGACGCGTGAGTTTCCACAGCATGTGGGCGGAGCTGCTGCCGATCGGCCGCAGCTCCGCCTCCGGCGGATACCGGCGTTACGCCTGGAACGGGGCCGACGCCGAGTGCCGGGCCTGGTTCACGGAGCAGGCGGAGGCTCGCGGGCTGACGTACGAGGTCGACCGGAACGGCAACCAGTGGGCCTGGCTCGGGGACCCGGCGGCCGGGGATGCGGTGGTCACCGGGTCGCACCTCGACTCCGTGCCGGACGGCGGTGCCTTCGACGGGCCCCTCGGGGTCGTGTCCTCCTTCGCCGCGCTGGACGAGCTGCGCGGGAGGGGAGTGCGGTTCGCGAAGCCCCTGGCCGTCGTCAACTTCGGAGACGAGGAAGGGGCCCGGTTCGGGCTCGCCTGTGTCGGGTCGCGGCTCACCGCCGGGCAGCTGACCGTCGAGCAGGCCCACCGGCTCACCGACGGGGACGGGGTCAGCCTCCCGCAGGCCATGGAGGCCGCCGGGTACGACCCCGAGGGCATCGGGGCCGACCCGGAGCGGCTGGCCCGGATCGGCGCCTTCGTCGAGCTGCACGTCGAGCAGGGACGGGCCCTGGATCTGTCCGGGGACCGGGTGGGCATCGCCAGTGCCATCTGGCCGCACGGCCGCTGGAGGTTCGACTTCCGGGGCGAGGCCAACCACGCCGGCACGACCCGGCTGGTCGACCGCCGCGACCCGATGCTGTCCTACGCCGAGACCGTGCTCGCCGCCCGCCGCGAGGCCGAACTCGCCGGTGCCGTCGCCACCTTCGGGAAGATCGCGGTGGAGCCCAACGGGGTCAACGCGATCCCCTCCCTCGTGCGCGGCTGGCTCGACTCCCGCGCCGCCGACCAGGAGACCCTGGACACGGTGGTCGGCGGTGTCGAGAAGGCGGCCCGGGAGTACGCGGACGCCCACGGCATCGATCTCGACGTCGTGCAGGAGTCCTTCACGCCCGTGGTGGAGTTCGACCACGCCCTGCGCGACGAACTCGGCCGCATCCTCGGCAAGGACACCGGCCTGACGGTGCCCGTCCTCGGGACCGGGGCCGGACACGACGCCGGAATCCTCTCCGGGAGCATTCCGACCGCCATGCTGTTCGTGCGCAACCCCACCGGTGTCTCGCACTCCCCGGCCGAGTTCGCCGCCGAGGACGACTGCGTGGCCGGGGTGCGCGCGCTCGCCGACGTACTGGAAGGGCTGGCCTGCAGGTGACCGAGCGGACCTACTGGTTGGAGCACGCCTGGCTCGGCCGATGCGTCGAGCCGGGCGTCGTGCTCGAGATCGAGGACGGGCGGATCGGCGCCGTCCGTACCGGTGTCCCCACCCCGCCGCCCGGCGCCGAGGTGCTGCGCGGGCTCACCCTGCCGGGGCTCGCCAACGCCCACAGCCACGCCTTCCACCGGGCGCTGCGCGGCACCGTCCAGGTCGGCTCCGGCACCTTCTGGACCTGGCGCGAGGTGATGTACTCCGTCGCCGACCACCTGACCCCGGACACCTACCACGCCCTGGCGCGCGCGGTGTACGCCGAGATGGCCCTGGCCGGCATCACCTGCGTCGGCGAGTTCCACTACGTCCACCACGCACCCGGCGGCACCCCCTACGCCGACCCCAACGCCATGGGCGAGGCACTCATCGCGGCCGCCGCCGAAGCCGGTATCCGCATCACCCTCCTCGACACCGCCTACCTCTCCTCCGGCTTCGGACAGGCGCCCAACACCCACCAGCTGCGGTTCTCCGACGGCAGCGCGGAGGCCTGGGCCGAACGCTGTGCAGTTCTCAAGGAGCGGGATCACGCACGGATCGGGGCGGCGGTTCACTCCGTACGGGCCGTGCCGGCCGGGCAGCTGGCGACCGTGGCGGGGTGGGCCGAGCAGCGGCGGGCCCCGCTTCATGTGCACCTGTCGGAGCAGACCGCCGAGAACGACGCCTGCCTCGCCGCGCACGGCTGCACGCCCACCCGGCTGCTCGCCGACCACGGCGTCCTCGGGCAGCGCACCACGGGTGTGCACAACACCCACCTCACCGAGGAGGACATCGCCCTGCTCGGCGGCTCCGGCACCGGCACCTGCATGTGCCCGACCACCGAGCGCGACCTGGCCGACGGCATCGGCCCGGCCGTCGCCCTGCAGCGGGCCGGCTCCTCGCTCTCCCTCGGCTCCGACAGCCACGCCGTCATCGACCTGCTCGAAGAGGCGCGCGCGATGGAGCTGAACGAGCGGCTGCGCACCCGCACCCGGGGACACTGGACGGCGGACGCCCTGCTGCGGGCCGCCACCGCCGACGGCCACGCCGCCCTCGGCTGGGAGGAGGCCGGCACCCTCGAAGCCGGCGCCCTCGCCGACTTCACGACGATCGCCCTGGACTCGGTCAGGACAGCGGGCCCGCTGCCCCGGCTCGGCGCCGAGACGGCCGTATTCGCGGCGACCGCGGCGGACGTACGGCACACGGTCGTGGGCGGACGGCATGTCGTACGCGACGGGGCGCACACGCTCGTACCCGACGTGCCGCAGGCCCTCGCGCGGGCAGCCGAAGCCCTCCGCTCCTGACCACCACCCACGAGGACACCATGAGCAGCAGCACCGTCATCACCAACATCGCCACGCTGGTCACCAACGACCCCTCCCTCGGTGACGGCTCCCCCCTCGGTCTGATCCAGGACGCGGCCGTCGTCATCGACGGCGACCGCGTCGCGTGGACCGGTGAATCCAGCAAAGCACCCGCCACTGACAATCGGGTCGACGCGGGCGGCCGGGCGGTGCTGCCGGGCTTCGTGGACTCCCACTCGCACCTGGTCTTCGCCGGGGACCGCACGCAGGAGTTCAACGCCCGCATGTCCGGCCGCTCCTACACGGCGGGCGGCATCCGCACCACCGTCGCGGCCACCCGGGCGGCGAGCGACGCGGACCTGGAGGCCAACCTCACCCGCTACCTCGACGAGGCCCTGCGCCAGGGCACGACGACGTTCGAGACCAAGTCGGGCTACGGACTGACCGTCGAGGACGAGTCCCGCGCCCTGCGCCTCGCCGCGAAGCACACCGACGAGGTGACGTACCTCGGCGCACACATCGTCTCCCCGGACTACGCCGACGACCCGGCCGCGTATGTCGCCCTGGTCACCGGCGAGATGCTGGACGCCTGCGCGCCGTACGCCCGCTGGATCGACGTGTTCTGCGAGAAGGGCGCCTTCGACGGCGACCAGGCCCGCGCCATCCTCACCGCGGGCAGGGCGAAGGGCCTGCACCCCCGCATCCACGCCAACCAGCTCTCCTACGGCCCCGGCGTCCGACTGGCCGTCGAACTGGACGCGGCCAGCGCCGACCACTGCACCCACCTCACGGACGAGGACGTCGACGCCCTGGCCAACAGTCGTACGGTGGCCACCCTCCTGCCCGGCGCCGAGTTCTCCACCCGCGCCGAGTGGCCGGACGCCCGCCGTCTGCTGGACGCGGGCGTCACGGTCGCCCTCTCCACCGACTGCAACCCGGGGTCGTCCTTCACCTCCTCCGTCCCCTTCTGCATCGCCCTGGCCGTCCGCGACATGCGGATGACCCCGGACGAGGCGGTCTGGTCGGCAACGGCGGGCGGCGCGGCGGCCCTGCGCCGCACCGACATCGGCCGTCTCACCCCCGGCGCCCGAGCCGACCTCACCCTCCTGGACGCCCCCAGCCACGTCCACCTCGCCTACCGCCCGGGCGTACCCCTGGTCAGCGGGGTGTGGCGGCGCGGGGTGAGGGTGGTCTGAGCGACCTCAGGACCGACTCCTGTGCCAGGCGATCAGGGCTCCCCTGGCCAGGGCGCGCTCCTTGCGACGTTTGGGCAGAAGAGCCGGTCTGCTTCCGGCGATCTTGCTGAAGTCGCGCAACAGGCCCCGGTCGTCGAGTTCCTGCAGCATCACGGCCAGGAAGGTATGACGAAGGCCTTCCGGGGTGAGGAAGTCCTTGTACACCTCACAGGCACCGCAGAAGACGCGTGAGAAGTGCACCAGCGACAGATTCTCCAGGAGCGTACCTGTCAGGGCGCGCCACTGCTGGTCCGTCATCCGACTGAGCCGCGTTGTCCCGAGCGCCAGCCAGATGTGGTCCGCTTTGACGTCCTTCGAGAAGTCAATGAAGAGGAGCGAGAAGAGTTCACGCCATTCGAATTCCTTCGCCAGCGGAAGCAGGGCGAGTTTGTGTTCGTCTCCCAAGGCCGCTGCTGAACGCAGGTTTCTGACCGCTGCCTCGTCATCGACGGGCAAATGAGCCATGACCTGAGCGATGTCATCCAGACCGCGCGGGGACTCGAGCAGCGCGGCCAGGATGCTGTGCGGTCCCTGCCCCCGTAGCAGGAGAACCCGATCCGGTCCCGGATCCCACTGGTTTGGCCAGAGCAGATGCAGTGCCGCGATGTCCTGTGGGGTCATCACCAGGCACGCCTCGGCGGCGAGGAGCCCGGCCCGCTCGGCGGCCCGATGAGCGGACGACGGCCTCCACTGCAGATCCAGGGTCCGCCTGCCGAACGCGGCCACGTCCTCGACGCCACGGATGCGGGCCACTTCGCGCACCACGTGGTCGGCGTGTGTCCGGGTTCCGCGCTCGTCCAGCCAGTTGACCAGGTCGGACAGCTCGTCCACCTGCCGGGTCAGTGCGGCTTCGGTGAGATCGCGGGCGGCTTCGATGGTCCGGCCCGATTCCCAGTGGGCGGTCAGCTGGTCCTGCACGATTCCGAGCGGGAGCATCACACTGCCCGCCTCGCCGGACCGCGCGGCCACTTCCTCCTCCATCTCCCTCACCCGTGACTCCAGCTCCGCGCACCTCGCCTCCGCTTCGGCGCGGGCCGCGGCGACATCGGCCAGCTCGGCCTGGAGGCGGGCGACTTCTTCCGCCAGATCGTGCTCGTCAGCAACGGGCTCCGTCTGCACCGCCACTTCCGCGTCCGTGGCGACGGCCTGGTCGGCGATCCAGTCCTGGCGCACCTGGTGCAGCTCGGCACGTAGCTGTTCGACCTGCTGCTCCTTCTTCTCCAGCAAGTCGTGCAGGGCCTCCTGGTGTCTGACCAGGACCTCGACCTTGCGCTGTGTGCGCTCCATCTCACCCCGTAACGACTCCAGCTCATACGCAGCCGGGTCACACACGTGCAGTGCGTTCAGGCGTAACTGGCGCAAATTGGAGCGTACTTCCGGCTGCACCGGCGCGCCTCGGGTCGACTCCACCTCCCTCACCAGCCGGTCGATGAAGTCCTGGGTGGCCACCCGTCGGCCGCGCAGCGCACGCGACACCGCCGACTTGTCGAGTGAGACGCGGACGGCGTAGGCGCTCTGAGACACCCCCAGGGTGTTGAAAAGGGTCGTCAACGCGTTGCCGAGCGCGACAACTTCGGGGACCTCTCCCCGTTCCAGCCCTGCAGAGCCCCTGTTCGCAGGCGTCCCATCGGTCACCGGCGTGCCCCTCCGTATTGCCCTGGAACCGGCAACCGGTGCGGCTGTCGCAACCGGCTCGGTTCGGGAACGGTGCTGTTCCGATAGGTCCCTCCCACGGAATGGAGCCGTCGAACCATGACACCGTCCTGGGGCGCCGTGGCCGCGGGCAGCCGCTGGCTGCAGCGCGTTCTCGTCGTCCTCATCGCCCTCATGCCACTGCTTGTCGTGACCCTCGCGTGCACGCCGGCACTCGTCATTCTTCCGTTTCTCCCAAGGCACAGCGCGCGTTCCACGGTGATCCTGCGGCAGTTGGCGGCATGGACCCGCACAGCGCTCATCGCCAGCCGGAATCAGTGAGCGGCGCAGGGCGCTCAGGGCGCCTGTCCCTCGCCTGCCTCGCCGTCATTGCCGGTCGCTTCGGTCTTGTCCGGCAGTAACTGGATTTGGACGCCGATGCCGTTGTTGGGCGAGGTGGTTGCCGACGATCGTGAAGGCGGGCATCGTGGTATTCAGTTGTATTCTCACTTCATGGCCGACACCACGATCAAGATCAGCGAGTCGACGAGGGACCGTCTGCGCACGCTGGCGGAAGAGCGCGGTATGAGCACGCGGGCGTATGTCGAGCGCGTGGTCGCCGCGACCCCCACCGAGGCCGAGCGGGCCGAGCGAACGGCCCGGGCCGTCGCCTATGTGAAGGCGCACCTGCGGGAGGATTTCGCCGAGGACGACGTGCGAGATGCGCAGCAGTGGCGGGCGGCGATCTCCGCCAGGCAAGTGGGGAGCCGTCGGTGATTATTTTGGACCACACGGCGGTCCTCGCGCTGTGCCGCGGCCACCGGCTGCTCTCGGGGCTGGCCGTGGTCGAGGTCGACGATCCGGTCCAGCGTGCTCACGTGCCGGCGCTGTGCCTTGTCGCCGCAAGCCTTGAGCGTCCGGGAGTGGCGGCGCACGTCGGTGCTCTGCCCGGGCTTGAGTTCCTGCCACTCGACTTCGCCGGAGCGGCGGCGGTCGAACAGCTGGTGTCCGATGGGCTCGACTGGCCCCTGGGACACGCGGTCTACGCGGCCGCGGTGGACACGGTCGAAGGACAGGTGCTGACCGCGACACCCGAGGCCTATGACGGGACGGGCGTCTGGGTCGTGGACATCGGCAAGCCCTGACACTGCAGCGTTCAACGCGCCCCCGCCCCCCACCGCTGCTCCCGTCCGCCGTCCAGGGGCTGCAGGGAGACGCCGTGGCGGCCGTCCGGGGTGACCGCGGTCTCGATGGCGATGTTCGGGCGGATCGTGCCGTCGGGGTCGATGGTGAAGCGGAGGTTGTCGCCGTTGTCGCCGTAGACCGAGTCGCACGTCCAGATGCCCACGCCGCGGTCGGTCGAGCCGCGGCTGTCCAGGCAGAAGTTGTCGTCGGCGCCGGAGCGCAGGACGCCCAGGTAGGTGTCGAACCTCCAGCGCTGGGTGTCGGAGGAGGAGCAGGGGGCCGTGATGACGTCGTTGCCCTGCGACAGGTCGCCGTCGCGGATGTCCAGGCAGCGGCCGGTCGCGAGGTTCACCACCTGGGCGAAGGAGGTGCCGGGCGGTGCGAACGAGGGCGTCGGCGCGGGAGTCGGCTGCTGGGTGCGGGGCGGGTGCGTGGCCGGGCGGCTCGGGCTCGGCGTGGCCGAAGTCGGCCCGGGGGACGGGGACTTCGTGGGGGAGGGCGAGGGGGGCGGGGTGACGGAGACCGTCGCCGTCACCGTCACCGGTGGGGGCGTGGGCGTGGGCGTCGCGGCCGTCGGCTGCTGGTCGTCGGGGTGTGCCGGGGTGAGGGCGAACACCAGGAGCGGGGTCAGGGCCACGCCCAGGGCCGCCGAGGCCAGCAGGATGCGGCGTCCGGGCGGCCAGGACGACGGACGTACGGCGGCAGGGCGGGGGGCGGCCGGAGGATCGTCGGCGCGCAGGTACGCCGTTCCGCTCCACGGCAGCAGGCCCTCGGCCAGGGTCTGCCGGGGCGTGTCCCGCAGGGCCCGCAGGTCCTCGAACGCGGCCGTGCAGTGCGGGCAGCGGGCCATGTGGGCGTCCAGGTCGGCGCTGTGGCGCGGGCCGTCCGGCCGTACCGCCTCCTCGATCAGCCGGCGGAAGTCGGCGCAGTGCGGGTCCTCCGAGGCGGCGAGCCGGTCGCGGAGGCAGGCCTGAGCCAGTGCCTTGAGGGCCTGCGGGGTGCCGTAGGCCACGTCGACGCCGCTGAGGCCGAGGAAGGCGGCGGTGCGCTGCTGCGGCTCTGTCTCCAGCACGCCGTACCAGATCAGGCCCTGGGTACGGGAGGGCAGCGAGCGGAACGCCGGGAGCAGGGGCGGGGTGGGGCCCTCGGGCAGGCCGGACGCGTTCAGGACGAGCAGCAGTCCGGGGTCGACGCCGGCGGAGCGCTCGTCGCGCGCCCAGCCGGCCGCCAGCCGTGCGGTGAGCAGCAGCAGCCGGTGGCGCAGCGGGACGGCCGGGTCGACGCCCCGGGCCGTCTCGCGGGCCGCCGCGGTGAACACCTCCGTCGCCAGCCGGCGGGCGGCGGACTCGCCCGCGGCGCACAGCCGGGCGTAGGCCAGGACCGCCGGGTGGTGCCGGCGGCGCAGTTCCTGCAGGGCGGGGTACGCCGTCGCCGTGGGGGAGCGGAGCAGTTCGGTCAGCCGGGCGTCCGGTGCGTCCTCGTACTCCCCGCCCGTCCCGGTGTCGCCCGCCCCGGTTCCGCCCGTGCCGGCCCCGTCCCCCTCAGCCATGTGTCCAGCCTCCTCGCACCACCGGAGCGCCGCGTCGTTGCGGCCCCTGGGTCTCACATACCGGCCAGTAGCCGGTTCGGGGGGCCATAGTGGTCGAGGAGAAGGGCCGGGAAAAGGGGTTACCCTGAGTAACCGGATAACGGTTGGGACCGTGGGGCCAGTTGGGCGCCAGGACGGTCAAGAACCGGGAATGACGGGCGGATTCGTGGATACCCGCGCGAACCGGAGGGGTGGGCCGGCGGCGGAGACGCCGCAGCGGCCCGGCACCGGCGGCCGGGCCACTGCGGAGGCGTCACCGCGGCGGACGCGGAGGTCACTCCTCGATCGTCAGACCCTTGCGCAGCCGCACCAGCGTGCGCGCCAGCAGGCGGGACACGTGCATCTGGGAGATGCCGAGTTCCTCGCCGATCTCCGACTGGGTCATGTTCGCCACGAACCGCAGGGAGAGGATCTTCCGGTCCCGGGACGGGAGCTCGGCGATCAGCGGCTTGAGGGACTCCACGTACTCGATGCCCTCCAGCCCGTGGTCCTCGTACCCGATGCGGTCCGCGAGCGCGCCCTCGGTCTCGTCCTCCTCGGGCTGGGCGTCCAGCGACGAGGCGGTGTACGCGTTCGAGGCGGCCATGCCCTCGACGACCTCGTCGTTGGAGATGCCGAGCTTCTCGGCCAGCTCCGGGACGGTCGGTGCCCGGTCCAGCCGCTGGGCCAGCTCGTCCCCGGCCTTGGCCAGGTCCAGGCGCAGCTCCTGCAGCCGGCGCGGAACGCGCACGGACCACGAGGTGTCGCGGAAGAACCGCTTGATCTCGCCGATGATGGTCGGCATCGCGAAAGTGGGGAATTCCACCCCGCGGGAGAGTTCGAAGCGGTCGATCGCCTTGATCAGGCCGATGGTGCCGACCTGGATGATGTCCTCCATCGGCTCGCTGCGGGAGCGGAAACGGGAGGCGGCGAACTTCACGAGCGCGAGGTTGAGCTCGACGAGGGTGTTGCGGACGTACGAGTACTCGTGCGTCCCTTCCTCCAGCGACTCCAGGCGCTCGAAGAGGGTCTTGGACAGGGCCCGCGCGTCGACCGGGCCGATCTCGTCGTACGGGGGGATCTCCGGGAGTCCCTCGAAGGCGTCGAGGGCGTCGATGGGATGATCCAGTTGTTCCGGTGGGGGTGTCGACGTCGCGATCGGGGTATGCGATGCGTCGAGCCGGGGTGACATGGGTGTCCTCCATCGTTCTCGGCATATGGCTGCCGAAGCCGGTGCGTGCACTGCGGTGTGCGGCGCCTCCAAAGCCACGTGTAGGGGTACGTGTCCTTACTAGCCCTACCCGGTTCACCGAGGCGATCGCAAGTGCGTTCTGTTGCGGTATGTCCGATTCTGTGAGGTTCTTCGGGTGCCGGAGTGTGCATGGAGGGCGTAATGTTCGAGAGCAGTCAGCGTCCACGACCTCGGGAGAGAGACGGCATGGACCACGGGACGGTCGGCAGCGCACAGTCGGGCCGGCTTCTGGTGGAGGTGCGGGAAGAGGGCTCCAGCGCCGTTGTGACACCGGCGGGTGAGCTCGATCACCACACCGCCGATCTGTTGCGTGAGCCCCTCGACGACCTCCTGGCCAAGGGCTTCTCGCGCCTCGTCGTGGACTGCACGCGCCTGGAGTTCTGCGACTCCACGGGCCTGAACGTGCTGCTCGGCGCCCGCCTGAAGGCCGAGGCCGCCGGTGGCGGGGTCCATCTGGCGGGGATGCAGCCGGTGGTCGCCCGGGTGTTCGAGATCACCGGGGCCGAGGCGGTCTTCACCGTGCACGACTCCGTGGAGGCCGCTCTGGCCGACGGCGCCGACTGAGTCCGCCGCCCCCCGCCCTCCCGCGCGACGCCGGCCGTGGACGCCCCGCGGCCGGTACGCCGAAATCAGGGGTGTTGTGCCGGATCGGCCGGGCAGGAGAGGGCAGGAGAAGGCGGGGCAGCCCCTGACGACCGCCGGCCCGGACCGCCCCGGGACCGGCGCAACGACCGGACGGGACGTACGTGCGACGGACGGGCGAGCAGGACACCCCCGCGCCGACAGCGGGCGGACGACGTACGGACCGGCCGGCACGGAGCAGTGCCGGCCCTTTGAATCGTGAACTGGTGAATCGGTGAGGTGAAGCGCTGATGAGCACCACCCGGCCTTGCTCGCCGGGCGACCGCGGCCCGGAGCCCAGCGGCGCTTCCGGGGCGTCCGAGGGGGGTGCGCCGACGGCAGGCGCGCCCACGGGGGCAGCCGCGCCGTCCGTGCCGCCCGGGTCCGCCGACGGCACTCAGGGCATCGGCGGGCCGCAGGTCCGCAGGATCGGCCTGCAGGGTGAGAGCGGGGTCGTCCCGCTCGCCCGCGACTTCACCCGCCAGGCGCTGTACGCCTGGGGCTGGCTGCCCGCGGCCGGCGCGGACCAGCGGGCCGCCGCCGAGGACGTGCTGCTCGTCGTCTCCGAACTGGTCACCAACGCCTGCCTGCACGCCGAGGGCCCCGAGGAACTGCTCCTGGCCTGCGACAACAAGGTGATCCGGATCGAGGTCGCCGACCGCGGCACCGGCCAGCCGGCCCCGCGCACCCCGCACCGCGCCGGCCGCCCCGGCGGCCACGGCATGTTCATCGTGCAGCGGCTGTGCCTGGACTGGGGCGTCGTCCGCGCCGCGGGCCGGCCGGGCAAGAGGGTGTGGGCGGAGCTGGGCGCCCCGGCGTAGGGCAGCGGGACAATTCGGTTTGCGCCGGGTACGGCACCGCCTACGCTGGGCGCAACGCGCTGACGGAGACGAGTAGCCCGGGACCCAGCGAGCCGAGAGAGCCGCCACCCGCTGTGAAGGCGGCCTCGCCCCCCGGTGTGAATCCCCTCCCGAGTGCGGGGAGGAAATGCCCCGCCGGCCGGCCCCCGTCACCGGGCCCCACGAGGCCGTCGTACCCGGACTGTCGTACGACGGCGAAGGCGTGGTGGCACCGCGAGCACCCTCTCGCCCACGCCCCGAGGGAACCGACCCGGGGCGGACCGTGCCGCCCCGCCGACCAGTTGGGCAGCACCATGCTTGACGTCACCCTCATCCGACAGCACCCCCGACGCGTCCGCGAAGGCCTCGCCAAACGCGGCCTGGAGGTGGACCTCGACGCCTTCCTCGCGCTCGACGAGCGGCTGCGCAAGGCCCGTACGGCCCTGGAGCGGCTGCGCGGCGAACGGCGCCGCGTCTCGGCGGACATCGCGGCCCGCCGCCGGACCGGCGAACCGGCGGACGAACTCCTCGACCGGGCCGCGCACCTGGCCGACGACGTCGCGGAGGCGACCGCCGCGCACGGCCGGCTGGAGAGCGAACACCGCGCCTTCCTCGACGGCCTGCCGAACCTCCCCGATCCGGACGTGCCCGCGGGCGGCAAGGAGCACAACGAGGTCGTCCGCACCGGGGGCGCCCGCCCGGAGTTCGGTTTCCCGCCCCGCGACCACGTGCGGCTCACCGAGGACCTCGGACTGGTCGACCACCGGCGCGGCGCCGCGCTCGCCGGGAGCGGGCACTGGATCTACCGGGGCGAGGGCGCCGCGCTGGAGTGGGCGCTGCTCAACCACTTCCTGGACGGCCACCGCCGGGCGGGCTACACCTTCGTACTGCCGCCCCACCTGCTCACCTGGCAGGCCGGGTACGCCGCGGGCCAGTTCCCGAAGTTCGCGGACGACGTCTTCGTCACGGACCGCGCCCCCGACGGCCGCCCCGAGCGGTTCCTGCTGCCCACCGCCGAGACCGCGCTCGCCGGCCTGCACCACGGCGAGACCCTCGACGAGAGCGAGCTGCCGCTCAAGTACGTGGCGTACACGCCCTGTTACCGCAAGGAGGCCGGCGGCCACCGCACCGCCGACCGGGGTACCCTGCGCGGCCACCAGTTCAACAAGGTCGAGTTGTTCCAGCTCACCCGGCCCGCCGACTCGGACGCCGCCCAGCTCGAACTGCTGGCGCGGGCCGAGGAGCTGGTGGCCGGGCTCGGCCTGCACCACCGGGTCACCCGGCTCGCCGCCGGGGACACCAGCGCCGCCCAGGCCAGTACCTACGACGTCGAGGTCTGGCTGCCCAGCCTCGGCATGTACGTCGAGGTCAGTTCGGTGTCGAACGCCCGTGACTACCAGGCCCGGCGTGGCGGCATCCGGTACCGCCCGGCCGGAGGCGGCAGGGCGGCGTACGTCCACACGCTCAACGCCTCGGGCCTGGCCACCAGCCGTCTGGTGCCGGCCCTCCTGGAACAGCACCAGCGGCCCGACGGCACGGTCGCCGTACCCGAGGTGCTCCGGCGCTGGGGCCTGCCGGAGGTGCTGCGCAGGCCGTGAGACCGCGGCCCACCCTCCACTCCGGCAACGCGCCGCACACGCCGGATCGTCACAACTCCGGCGTGTGATGCGTCTTCCCTCCTCGCGACGCCGGGCGTACCTTGACGGCCGAATCTGATACGTCGTCAGGAAATGTCGTCGCAAGGGATTGGGGTGGACCGATCGTGTCGTACCCGAAACGAACCGCCGCGCTCGCGTCCGCCGCGGCCCTGGCCGGCTCGGCGGTGCTGCTGTCCGCGCCGGCCGCCCACGCCGACGTGGTCGACGTCGACTACCGCTGTCAGACCCCGATCGGCGTCAAGAGCGCCGTCTCGCCCATCGACATGACGGGCGTCAGGAGCGGCAGCGGCTACAAGATCACCATGTCCTGGCAGAAGGGGGTGTCCTCCAGCCCCGTCGAACTGGGCAAGGGCGCGATGACGCCGAGCGCGAGCATCGAGCTGGGCGGCGCCGACAGCGGCACGCTGCCGGTCAGCGGACCCGCCAACGCGGCCGCGATCCCCGCCAACACCCCGATCAAGATCAGCGACCTGACCGGCACCTATACGCCGAAGAAGACCGGCAAGGTCACCTTCACGCCGGGCACGCTCATCATCAAGGCACTCGGCACGACGACGACGTGCACGCCGACCAACAGCCCCAAGCCGGGGCTCACGCTGGACGTGACCGCGGCGGGCGGTTCGTCGTCGACCTCGTCCTCCGGCGGCTCCTCCTCCGGCGGAGCGCTCCCCCAGACCGGCCCGGAGGACTCCGTCGTCGCCCTCGGCACCCTCGGCGGCACGGTGGTCCTCACCGGCGCGGCAGGCGCCCTCTGGCTGACCCGCCGAAACCAGCCGTCCCGCCGCTGACCCGCGCCGACGACGGCCCAACCCCGGGCCGGCCGTCGGACCGTGCCACAGCCGACCGCCAGACCGGCCGCCGAAGCCGAGCCCCGCCGAACCCCAGGCCAACCGCCGGAGCCGCCCATGCCGTCCGCCGCCCGTGCCCTGACCCGCCGTCGGTGCCCGCCCCGGACCCACGCATCGCTTCCGGCCCGCGCCGCCCTGCCCGCGGCCCTGTGCCTGTGCGCCGTGCTGGGCGCCGCAGCCGGCGCCTCCGCCGCGCCCGGATCCTCCGCCGCGCCCGGTGCCTCAGCGGCGCCCGTGCAGTGGTCCGTCGCGCCCGCGGGCGGTGGTCGCCCGTCCTTCTACGCCGAGGGTCCGCCGGGGACGGTCCTGCAGGACACGGTGGCCGTCACCAATCCCGGGCGGGCGCCGGTCCTCGTACGGCTGTCCGGAACCGGCCTGCGCACGGTCTTCGCCCAGAAGGCCGGGAACGGGATACGCGTGCCGGCCCGGACCCGGGCCGAGGTGCCCTTCACGGTGACCGTGCCGGCCGGGGCCGCGCCCGGCGACCGTTCCGGTGCCGTCGTCGCGCGGGACACGCGGGGGCGTACGGCGACCGTCCCGATCCGGCTGCGCGTCGGTGGCCCGGCGCTCGCCGCGCTGACCGTCGAGCACCTCGCCGTGCACGCCGACAGCATCACGTACGAACTGGTCAACCGCGGTACGACCGTCCTCGTGCCGCGGCTCGCGGTGCGCGCCGAGGGCGTCCTGGGCCGGGTCCTGGACCGTGCGCCGCGCACCCTCGGTGTCCGGCTGCGCCCCGGCGCCCGTGTGCGGCTCACCGAGCCCTGGCCCGACCGGCCCGCGCTGGACGCGGTCGACGTACGGCTGACGGTCACGGCGCCGGGCGGAGCCCATGACACGGCGACCGCCTCGGCCCGGTTCGTGCCGTGGCCGACGGTGGCGGCCACGGGCGGCGCGCTGCTGCTGGGGACGGGCGCGCTGCTCGTCGTACGCCGGCGCCGACGCCGTACGTCCGACGGCGGCCGGGCGGCCGGCGTCCCGGCGGCCGGCGGGGTGCGGGGCGCCGTAGGTGCCGAAGTCCCGTGTGCGGGCGGTGCATTGACGGAAGGCGCGGTGAAGTGAGCGTACGGGTACGGAATCTGCGGTCGGCGGCGACGGCGTTGGCGGCGGTGCTCGCGCTGCTGCTCGTGCCGCTCGCCGGCTCGGCGGGCGCGGTGGACGGGCCGGTCGTGACGTTGTCGGCGACGCAGGCCGGTGCCGGCGGTTCCGTCACCGTCAGGGGCAGCGGCTGGAGGTCGCACACGTTGCTGATGGTGCTCGTGTGTGGGCGGGCCACACCGGCCCGAGGTGTCATCGGCGGCACCAACTCCTGCGCGAACGGCGACGGCCGGGCCGTGACCACCGACGCCCGGGGCAGCTTCAGCCGGAACCTCCCGGTCGCCGAACCACCCGTGCCCTGCCCCTGCGTGGTGCACGTGGCCACGGTCACCGGCGCCGAGGCGGAGGCGGACGCCGTCCTCCAGGTCGCCGGGCATCCGGTCGCCCCCCTGCCCGCCGCACCGTCCGACGGCCGTCTGTCCGTCCTGTCCGACGTCCGGCTGACCGGTGCCGGCGGGCTGCTGACCTGGTTCGGCGCCCCACCGAGCCGCACCCTCGTCCTCACCGTCGGCAACACCGGTACCGGCGCGATCAAGGACCCCGTCTTCCAGGTCGGCAGCGCGCACGGCGTCTTCGCCCCGCAGTGGGACGACCAGCAGTGGCACGGCACCCTCGCGCCGGGCGGGAAGGCCGAGGTCAGGCTGCCGGTCGAGCTGTCCGCCGGGGCGCACGGCGACTACACCGTCTCCCTGAAGTACGACGGCAGGGTGCTGGCCGAACAGCCGTGGGGCGTGGGCCGTCCCTGGGGCGTGACGCTGTTCTGGATCCTGCTCGGCCTGGTGGTGCCCGCCGCGCTGTTCCGCATCGGCATGGCCGTCGTGGACCGGGTACGGCCGCGCCGCCCGGGTGCCGCCCGCCTCACCCGCACCCTGCGCCTGCCCCGGCTGCTCCGCGCCGCCGGCCGCGGCACCGAACCGTCCCCCACGAACCCGACCCTGCCGTGGTTCGCCCCGGACTCCGTCCCGGGCGACCCGGCCGGCCGGCTCTCCGCACCGCACTCCGACAGCCCGACGAGTCCCACGACTCCCACCACGAAAGGACCGACGTGAGCATCCGAAGGAGAGGTACGGCCGCGGGCGCCGCGCTGGCGCTGACCGGTGCGGGCGTCCTGCTGGGCCTCGCCGCGAGCCCCGCGCAGGCGGCCGAGGTGTCGTACGCCACCCACTGCGTGCCGCCCGCGGGCATCAGCCCGATCGACGGCACCACGAAGGTCGAGATCGACGCGCCGGCGACGGCGAAGGTCGGTGACACGGTGGACGTCGTGTGGAAGTTCGTCCAGGCCGCGTCCAAGAACCCCGACATCATCGACCTGCCCGCCAACTCGGTCCAGCCGTCCGGCGTGCTGACGGCGGCCGGGGCGCAGGTCGCCGACATCGCGATGCAGGGAACCCGCACGAACCCCGCGATTCCCAAGGGCGCCGCCATGGTGCTGTCCGACATGAAGGGCAGCATCAAGCTGACGACGGCAGGCGAGGTGACGCTGACGCCCGACGCGTACACCGTCAACGCGATGTCGACGGACACCAAGTGCACGCCCAAGGAGACCGTGCAGAAGGCGGCGACCATCCAGGTGACAGGTGGGGGCGGCGGGGGCACCGGCACGCCGACGCAGTCGACGACACCGACGCCGTCCGGCACTCCCACCCGGTCGGCCAGTCCCACGGCGACCTCGTCCGGCGGCAGCGGGCAGACCGACTTCACCGGCAAGGAGGTGCAGATCCCCTACGCCTGCAAGACCCCGATCGGTGACAAGAACGCGACCTCGCCGGTGCAGATCGACGCGAAGAAGAACGGCGGGAACTTCGACCTCACCGTGCAGTTCAAGAAGTCGGTGATGAACAGCCCCGCCGACATCCCGAAGGGCTCCGTGAAGCCGTCCATGGAGGTGGTGCTGGGCGGCGCCGACAAGGGCACGGTGCATGTGGAGGGGCCGGTGAACGCCAAGGACATCAAGTCCGGCGACCCGATCGAGATCCCCGACCTCACCGGCACCTACAAGCCCGGCGCGAGCGGCACCTCGACGCTGTCCCCGGGCGTCCTCACGGTCAAGGCGCTCGGTACGACCACGACGTGCACACCGACGAAGACGCAGGTCTCGCTGACCCTGGACACCAGCGGGCAGCCGGGCGGCGCGTCCGGAGGCACGTCCACCTCCGGCGGCTCCACGAGCGGCGGCAGCACCGGCAGCACCGGCTCCGGAGGCCTCGCGCAGACCGGCGCCGACGACCACGGTGCCCTCAAGGCCCTGGGCCTGGTGGCGGGCACGGCGATCCTGCTCGGCGGCGCGGTGTTCACGTTCATGCCGGGCCGCAGGGCACGCCGGTAACGCATGCACGGAGGGCCATCACATCCCGAGGATGTGATGGCCCTCCGTCGGCCACGTCCGGACGACTAGTGAACGTCGCCCATGAGCTGGTTGACCTTCCTGCGGTACATCCACACCGCGCCACCGGCGAGCACGGCGAGCACGGCCTCCAGGGCGACGAAGCCCATCTTGTCGAGGTTGACCCCGCCGACGGCCGGGTTCGACATCAGCGCGGTGATCGAGTCACCGGCGGTGACCGCGAGGAACCAGACGCCCATCATCTGCGAGGCGTACTTCTTCGGCGCCATCTTCGTCGTCACCGACAGGCCCACCGGCGACAGCGTCAGCTCACCGACGGTCTGCACGAAGTAGATCGCGACCAGCCACATCGCCGCGGCCTTGTGACCGCCCTCGGCGATCGACAGCGGGGCGAGGAAGAGGAAGAAGGACGCACCGATCAGCACCAGGCCGGAGGCGAACTTCACGATCGTGCTCGGCTCCTTGCCGCGGCGGTTCAGCCACAGCCACGCCCAGGCGAAGACCGGGGCCAGCGCCATGATCATGACCGGGTTGACCGACTGGTACCAGGAGACCGGGAACGTCCAGCCGGCGATCGAGTTCTTGGCCGAGCTGTCCGCGAACAGGGACAGGGTCGAACCACCCTGGTCGTAGATCATCCAGAAGACGGCGGCGGCGGCGAAGAACCAGATGTACGCGCGCACCTTCGACTTCTCGCCCGAGTCCAGGTCCTTGTCGCGCAGCATGCGGGCGATGACCAGGATCGGCACGATCAGGCCGATGATCGTGAGCGGGATCAGCGCCCAGTTCAGGGTGTAGTGACCGGTGCCGCCGACGACGCCGTAGAAGACGGCCGCGATGGCCAGCCAGGTCAGGCCCTTGCGCAGGGTCGCGGACTTCTCCGCGGGCGTGAGCGGGGTGGGGACCTCGCTGCTCTTCGGGCTCAGGTGGCGGCCGCCGAGCAGGTACTGGGCGAGACCCAGCGCCATGCCGAGCGCGGCCAGCGCGAAGCCGAAGTGCCAGTTGACGTTCTCACCGACGGTGCCGATGACCAGCGGGGCGGCGAAGGCACCGAGGTTGATGCCGATGTAGAAGAGGGTGAAGCCACCGTCGCGGCGCGCGTCGTCCGGGCCCTTGTAGAGGTGGCCGACCATCGTGGAGATGTTGGCCTTCAGCAGACCCGAGCCGATGGCGACGAGACCCAGGCCGACGAAGAAGCTCGCGGCCACGGGCAGCGCGAGGCACAGGTGGCCCAGCATGATGATCAGACCCGAGACGGCGACCGTCTTGCGAGGGCCGAGCACACGGTCGGCGAACCAGCCGCCGGGCAGGGCGAGCAGGTACACGAGCGACACGTACACCGAGTAGATCGCGGTCGCCGTGCCCGCGCTCATGTGCAGGCCGCCCGGGGCCACCAGGTACAGCGGGAGCAGAGCCCTCATGCCGTAGTAGGAGAAACGCTCCCACATCTCGGTCATGAAGAGAGTGGCCAGGCCGCGGGGGTGGCCGAAGAAGGTCTTCTCGGACCCGGGGGTGCCCGGGCGGACCGAGTCCTTCGTCAGGCTGGACGCCATGGTCGTTCCTTGCTGGTCGGGACGCGCTTCTCGAGCGTTGCGCGCCCGGTGGGGGTGCGGCCGGCACCGGCACGGTCGGTCGTCCGACCCCAACGCCCGAGGGGAGTCCGCGTCCGGGTCTCGGCAGCGGTGGACGGCGACCACCGGGATCCACGCCCCGTCGCGCGTCGATGCGCTGCGGAGCCCGGCCAGAGGTCATTCCTTTCAAGGCCGACCAAGGGTGATCTTGGTCAACCCGCACACAAAAGAGACCTTCAGCGTCATCTGCCCGCCAAAGGTCCCCGGTGTACTACAGGCGTTCAGGTCACTGTAAGGCAGGACAGTGCCGGATATGGAAGGACTTGAGACGCGGATCACAGGTGTCGGAGGAACCACAGGACCGGAATCGAAGGTCTCTCCTACGATCGCATCACCAGAGCCATGGTTCGTACCAGTGGCGTCACAAGGTAAGAGTTCCTGGAAGCGATCACACCCCAGCACCGCACGCGGGCGGTCTACCATCACCTCATGACCCGTGTACTGCTCGCCGAGGACGACGCGTCCATCTCGGAGCCGCTGGCCCGTGCCCTGCGCCGGGAAGGTTACGAGGTCGAGGTGCGCGAGGACGGCCCCACCGCGCTCGACGCCGGAATGCAGGGCGGCGTCGACCTGGTCGTACTGGACCTGGGCCTGCCGGGTATGGACGGCCTGGAGGTCGCGCGCCGGCTGCGGGCCGACGGCCACACCGTGCCGATCCTCATCCTGACCGCGCGGGCCGACGAGGTGGACACCGTCGTCGGCCTGGACGCGGGCGCCGACGACTACGTCACCAAGCCCTTCCGGCTCGCCGAACTGCTCGCCCGGGTACGGGCCCTGCTGCGGCGCGGTGCCGCCGAGCCGCAGCAGCCGCCGGCCACGCACGGGGTACGGATCGACGTCGAGTCGCACCGGGCGTGGATGGGCGACGAGGAACTCCAGCTCACCGCCAAGGAGTTCGACCTGCTGCGGGTGCTGGTGCGGGACGCAGGCCGGGTCGTCACGCGCGACCAGCTGATGCGCGAGGTCTGGGACACCACGTGGTGGTCCTCCACCAAGACCCTCGACATGCACATCTCCTGGCTGCGCAAGAAGCTCGGCGACGACGCGGCGAACCCCCGCTACATCGCCACGGTGCGTGGAGTGGGCTTCCGCTTCGAGAAGAGCTGAGCCCCTCCCCGGGGACCCCTCCCCGGGACCCAGCGATCACCTCAGGTAACGGAACATGCGTCGACGTCTCATCCAGTCCACCCTCGCCGTCGTCCTCGTGGTGATCGCCGTCTTCGGCATCTCCCTGGTGATCGTCGAGTCGCGGACGATCAGCAACAGCGCCCAGGAGCGGGTGGACTCCGAGGCGATCCGGCTGGCCAGCATCGTGGACAGCAGGATCCTCGCCGCGGAGAACGTCAACGCGGACGTGCTGCGCAACCCGGTCAGCAAGGAACAGTACGCGGTCATCCGCATGCCCGGGCAGGCGCCGATAGAGATCGGCACCAAGCCGCGGGGCGATGTCATCCACGCCACCCAGCAGGGCGAGGAGGGCGAGACCGTCACGGTGCAGGAGCCGCGCTCCGCGGTGACCCGCGAGGTCGGCCGGACCCTGCTGATCATCGGCCTGGTGGCGCTGCTCGCGGTGGTCGCCGCCGTACTGCTCGCCGTACGGCAGGCCAACCGGCTCGCCTCCCCGCTGACCGACCTCGCGGAGACCGCCGAGCGGCTCGGCTCCGGCGACCCGCGCCCGCGGCACAAGCGGTACGGCGTCCCCGAGCTGGACCGGGTCGCCGATGTGCTGGACTCCTCCGCCGAGCGGATCGGGCGCATGCTGACGGCCGAGCGGCGCCTGGCCGCCGACGCCTCGCACCAGCTGCGCACCCCGCTGACCGCGCTGTCCATGCGGCTCGAGGAGATCACCCTCACGGACGACCCGGACATCGTGAAGGAAGAGGCGAACGTCGCGCTCACCCAGGTGGAGCGGCTGACGGACGTGGTGGAACGCCTGCTGACGAACTCCCGCGACCCCCGCACCGGCTCCGCCGTCACCTTCGACCTGGACGAGGTCATCCAGCAGCAGCTCGCCGAGTGGCGGCCCGCCTACCGCAGCGCCGGCCGGGCCATCGTCAGCTCCGGCAAGCGGCATCTGCAGGCCGTCGGCACGCCGGGGGCGGTCGCCCAGGTGCTGGCGGCGCTGATCGAGAACTCGCTGATGCACGGTGGCGGCACGGTCGCCCTGCGCACCCGGGTCACCGGCAACCAGGCCGTGGTCGAGGTCACCGACGAGGGCCCCGGGGTGCCCGCCGACCTCGGCGCGCGGATCTTCGAGCGGACGATCAGCGGGCGGAACTCCACGGGGATCGGTCTGGCCGTCGCCCGCGACCTGGCGGAGGCCGACGGCGGGCGGCTGGAGTTGCTCCAGGCCCAGCCGCCGGTGTTCGGGCTGTTCCTCTCGCGCACGCCGCCGGCCCGCAAGACGGAGGAGGACCGGCCGACGGTGCGCTGAACCGGGTTACGGAACCCGCTGCGACTTCGGCTCCGGGTGCGGCAGCTTCGACTCGGCCACCAGGATCGACTCCGCCTCCTTGGACGGCTGCACGCGGAACACCCAGGTGCGGTACGACCAGAAGCGGAACAGCGTCGCGACGCCGATGCCGACGAACTTGAAGACGTTGCTCTGCAGCGGGCTGTCCCAGCCGAACCCGTAGGTCGCCGCGTAGAGCACGCCGTTCTCGATCACCAGGCCGATCGCGCTGAAGAAGAGGAAGAGCGTGAGTTCTTTGGTGCGGCCGCCCCTGTCGCGGTCCCGGTACGTCCAGTAACGGAACCCGACGTAGTTGAAGGCGATGGCGACCACGGTCGCGATGATGCTGGCGCGTACCACCGGCAGGTCGGAGACGTGCCGGACGAGGTTGAAGACGCCGAGGTTCACAAAGATGCCCGCGACGCCGACGGTGCCGAACTTGGCCACCTCGCGTACGAGCCGTTGCAGCCCCGAGGAACGAGGTTCCATGGCTGTGCAGCTCCCGTCGGTAGGTTTCGTCAGCCACGCCATGCTATCCGGGTGAACCCGCCGACGCCCGTGCACAAGACCAAGACCGGGAAACAGATCGGAAAGAGGGCGGAAAGTGACTGGTAAGAGATCGCGGGAGGGACGCGATCCGGTCGCCCCGGCGTGGCCGATACGCTAGGGGTGTGACGTTCCCGGTAGTCGGCATGGTCGGCGGGGGGCAGCTCGCGCGTATGACGCACGAGGCGGGCATCCCGTTGGGCATCAGGTTCAAGCTTCTCAGTGACACCCCTCAGGATTCCGCGGCGCAGGTCGTGAGCGATGTCGTCATCGGCGACTACCGCGACCTGGACACGCTGCGCGAGTTCGCGCGCGGTTGCGATGTGATCACCTTCGATCACGAACATGTACCCACCGAGCACCTCAGGGCCCTGGAGGCGGACGGCATCCCCGTGCGTCCGGGGCCCGACGCGCTGGTGCACGCCCAGGACAAGGGTGTGATGCGCGCGAAGCTCGATCTGATCGGCATCCCGTGCCCGAGGCACCGGATCGTCACCGATCCGGAGGACGTGGTCCGGTTCGCGGCGGAGGGGGACGGCTTCCCGGTCGTCCTGAAGACCGTGCGCGGCGGCTACGACGGCAAGGGCGTGTGGGTCGTGGAGTCCGCCGAGGAGGCCATGGACCCGTTCCGGGCGGGCGTCCCGGTGCTCGCCGAGGAGAAGGTCGACTACGTCCGCGAGCTCGCGGCCAACGTCGTACGCTCCCCGCACGGCCAGGCCGTCGCCTACCCGGTGGTGGAGTCGCAGCAGGTGGGCGGCGTGTGCGACACCGTCATAGCCCCGGCCCCCGACCTCGACGAGGCCCTGGCGCTCAAGGCCGAGCAGATGGCCCTGACCATCGCCAAGGAACTCGGCGTCGTCGGTCACCTCGCGGTCGAGCTGTTCCAGACCCGCGACGGCCGCATCCTCGTCAACGAGCTGGCGATGCGCCCGCACAACTCCGGCCACTGGACCCAGGACGGCGCGATCACCTCGCAGTTCGCCAACCACGTCCGCGCGGTCCTCGACCTCCCGCTCGGCGACCCCCGCCCGCGTGCCCGGTGGACGGTGATGGTCAACGTCCTGGGCGGCGACTACCCCGACATGTACTCCGCGTACTTGCACTGCATGGCCCGCGACCCCAAGCTCAAGATCCACATGTACGGCAAGGACGTGAAGCCCGGCCGCAAGGTCGGGCACGTCAACACCTACGGCGACGACCTGGACGACGTGCTGGAGCGCGCCCGTCACGCAGCCGGCTACCTGAGAGGCACGATCACCGAATGAGCCCTGTTGTTGGCATCGTCATGGGGTCGGACTCCGACTGGCCCGTCATGGAGGCCGCCGCCAAGGCCCTGGACGAGTTCGAGATCGCCTACGAGGTCGACGTGGTCTCCGCGCACCGCATGCCCCGCGAGATGATCACCTACGGCGAGCAGGCCGCCGACCGCGGCCTGAAGGTGATCATCGCCGGCGCGGGCGGCGCCGCCCACCTGCCCGGCATGCTCGCCTCCGTCACCCCGCTGCCGGTCATCGGCGTACCGGTGCCGCTGAAGTACCTCGACGGCATGGACTCGCTGCTGTCCATCGTGCAGATGCCGGCCGGCGTGCCCGTCGCCACGGTCTCCGTCGCCGGTGCCCGCAACGCCGGTCTCCTCGCGGCCCGCATCCTCGCCGCGCACGACGAGGACCTGCTGCACAAGATGCGCGACTTCCAGCAGGACCTGAACGACCAGGCCACCGAGAAGGGCAAGCGGCTGCGCTCCAAGGTCGAGGGGTCGAGCGGCTTCGGCTTCGGGAAGTAACAGGCAATGACCTCACTGGACGAAGCACGGTCCCTGCTGCGCGAGTTCCCGGTCGTCGACGGCCACAACGACCTGCCGTGGGCGCTGCGCCAACAGGTCCGCTACGACCTCGCCGCCCGCGACATCGCCGTACGGCAGGACGCCCATCTGCACACCGACATCCCGCGGCTGCGCGCGGGCGGGGTCGGGGCGCAGTACTGGTCGGTCTATGTGCGCTCGGACCTGCCCGGGGCGGTGCCGGCGACCCTCGAACAGATCGACTGCGTACGCCAGCTCATCGCCCGGAACCCCGGCGATCTGCGGGCCGCGCTGACCGCCGCCGACATGGAGGCGGCGCGCGCGGAGGGCCGTATCGCCTCCCTCATGGGCGCGGAGGGCGGTCACTCGATCGACAACTCCCTCGGCACCCTGCGCGGCCTGTACGAGCTGGGGGTGCGCTACATGACGCTCACCCACAACGACAACAACGACTGGGCGGACTCCGCCACGGACGAGCCCAGGGTCGGCGGCCTGTCCGCGTTCGGCCGCGAGGTGGTCCGCGAGATGAACCGCCTGGGCATGCTGGTCGACCTCTCCCACGTGGCCCCCACGACCATGCGGGCCGCGCTGGACACCACGTCCGCGCCGGTGATCTTCTCGCACTCCTCCGCGCGGGCCGTGTGCGACCACCCGCGCAACATCCCCGACGACGTCCTGGAGCGCCTGCCGGCCAACGGCGGTGTGGCCATGGTGACGTTCGTGCCGAAGTTCGTGCTCCAGGCGGCCGTCGACTGGACCGCGGCGGCCGACGACAACATGCGCGCCCACGGCCTGCACCACCTCGACGCCGGCCCCGAGGCGATGAAGATCCACGCCGCCTTCGAGGAGCGCAACCCGCGCCCTGTCGCCACGGTGTCGACGGTCGCGGACCACCTTGACCACATGCGCGAGGTCGCCGGCATCGACCACCTGGGCATCGGCGGCGACTACGACGGCACCGCCTTCACCCCGGACGGCCTCGGCGACGTCTCCGGCTACCCGAACCTGCTCGCCGAGCTGCTGGACCGCGGCTGGTCCACCTCCGACCTGGCCAAGCTGACCTGGCAGAACGCGGTACGGGTCCTCGGCGCGGCGGAGGACGTGGCCCGCGACCTCCAGGCCACCCGCGCCCCGTCCAACGCCACCATCGAGTCGCTGGACGGCTGAGCAGCCCCTCTCGTGGCTGCGTTCCCCGGCGAACGCCCGGCGGCTCATGGAGGCGGTTGCCAGGGACGGGGCGGGTGCCGCGCACCTCACCAAGACCCTGGACGAGTTGCAGGCGCTCACGGGGGACGAGTGAGGAGCTACCACTACACCGACTGAAGCCCTCAGACCCTGGACGAGGTCATCCGCACGGCCCGGGGCCCGACCGGCCGTACCCCCGAACGCCCCACTCACCAGGAAGGCATCGTTCCCTCCGTGCGACCGTGGCGATGACGCCCCAGCCCGACGTAGCTCACGACCGACGTAGGCAACGACGACGTACGGAGCCCGCCATGGCCGACCTCGAGGACGACATCCCCATGCCGACCGAGGTCGGCGAGGACGACGGCCTGCCGGACGACCCCTTCCCCGCGGAGCCCACGTCCCTGCGGCAGGCTCACGCCCTGCTCGCCGCCCACCCGGTCGCCGACGGCTACAGCGGACTGCCCCGGGCCCTGCGCCATCTGCCCTGGTACGACCTGGAGCTGGGCGAGGCGGCCCTCGACACCGACATACCCCGGATGCGCGAGGGGCACGTGGGCGCGCTGTTCTGGTCACTGCACCTGCCCGAGGGCCCCGGCGGCGACCGTGCGACGGCCGCGACCCTGGAACAACTGGACCAGGCGCGCTCGGTGGTCGACGCCCACCCGGAGGGGCTGCGCCTGGTGCGCACCGCCGGACAGATCATCGACGCCCACCACTGCGGCCGTATCGCCATGGTGCTGGGCCCCGCCCACGCCGCCGCGCTCGACGACTCCCTCGGCATCCTGCGCGTCCTGCACGCCCTCGGCCTGCGCGTGCTCACGCTCGACGGCACCGTCTGGGCGGGGGAGCGGGGGCTGACCCGGTTCGGCGAGGAGGTGGTGCGCGAGATGAACCGGCTCGGCGTGCTCGCCGATGTCACCGGCGCCACCCGGGCCACCGCCGAACGTGCCCTCGCGCTGTCCAAGACCCCGGTGCTGTGCACCCGCTCCGCCGCCCGCGCCCTGCGCCCGCACCCGGCCAACCTGCCCGACGAGCTGCTCACCTCGCTGGGCGAGGCGAAGGGCCTGTGCATGGTGCCGCTGGCCGCCGAGCAGACCGGGCCGACGGTCCAGGACGTCGCCGACCACCTCGACCACGTCCGCGACGTGGCCGGCCCGGACTGCGTCGGGCTGTCCGGGACCTACGACTCCGGCGCCGCCCACCCCCGCGACCTCGCCGACGCCTCCCGCTACCCCCACCTGATCGCCGAACTGCTCCGGCGCGGCTGGTCCGAGGCCGAACTGGCCCTGCTGACCTGGGGCAACGTCCAACGGGTGCTGCGCAGCGCGGACTTCACGGCGAGGGCCGCACAGCACCGCCGGGAAGCATCGAACGCGAGGATCGGGGAGCTGGACGTCCCCTAGACCCCCCGGGTCACGGGTGATCGATCCGGCACAGGCAGAACGGATGCCCGGCCGGGTCGGCGTACACCTGGAAGTCCTTCTTCTCCCGGTCCTGAAGGTCCAGTGGCCGCGCGCCCAGCGCCAGCACCCGTTCATGGGCCGCGTCGATCTCCGCCCAGGTCCTCCCCGCGTCGAAGTCGAGGTGGAACTGCTGGCCGTTGCGGTCCGCACGCGGCCACTCCGGCGGGGCGTACCCCTCGGCCCGCTGGAAGGCCAGCCGCGGCCCGTCCGGCACCTTCAGCACGACCCAGTCGTCGTCCTCGGGATCCGGGGTGCCCCCGGCCACCGCCGCGTAGAAGGCGGCCAGCGCATGCGGATCGGGGCAGTCCAGCACGACGGAACGGAAACGGGCGACGGACGTCATGATGTCCTCCTTCGGGCGGCTCGGCAGGCGCACGGACGCTTCAGCAGGCGCACAGGCAGAACGGGTGCCCAGCAGGGTCGGCGTACACACGGAAGGTCCGCTCGCGGTCCTCGGCGTCCAGTGGCCGCGCCCCCAGCTCCAGCACCCCCTTCTCCGCCGCGTCCAGGTCCTCCACCACCAGGTCCAGATGGAACTGCTGCGAGGCGTCCGGCGCGGGCCACTTCGGCGGCACGTACTCCGGCGCCTCCTGGAAGGCCAGCGCCGGCCCCCCGGGCACCTTCAGGTCCACCCACTCGCCGCTGTCGTCGGAGTTCGCCTCCACCGTCCCGCCCAGCACCGCGGCGTAGAAGCCGGCCAGCGCACGGGGATCGGGACAGTCCAGCACCACGACACCGAGCTTGGCGAGAGCCATGACTACCTCCTTGTGTCACAGACGGCGTTACCCCTGGCGTTACCCATAGAGGCGGGCAACCGGTAACGGTTACTGCATGCTCCCGCATTGGGGGTAACGTTGCAAGCATGAATGAGAGACCGGCCGCTCCCGGATCCCTGGCGCTGGTCGAGTCCCTGGTCAACACGCTCCTGGACATCGAGACCGGCGCCGACATGCTGGACTCGGCGGAGGGCCGGGGGCACTTCGGGATCGCCGAGGACGCGGTGGAGGAGGCGCGGGAGCTGCGGGAGTCGCTGCGGGCCGCGCTGCTCGCGCACGCCGGGCATCCGCCGCACCGCGAGGTGACCCCGCTCGGCGAACTGCTGTCCCGCGCGCCGCTGTACGTCGCCGTGGACGAGCGCGACGGCTCCGCGACCTTCGTCCCCGCCCCGGACGCCCCGCTGCTCTCCCGTGTCGCCGCCGCCGTCGCCGAGGGCCTGGCGGACGGCACCTGGATGCGCCTGAAGGCCTGCGAGGCCCCCGACTGCCACTGGGCGTACTACGACCGCAGCCCGGCCGGACGCGGTCGCTGGTGCTCGATGCAGGTGTGCGGGGCGAGGGCGAAGATGCGCCGCTACCGGGCCAAAGAGGGGTAACACACAGGGAGTTCATCGGCCACGTATGTGTCCGGTGGTGCAGAATACCGAAAGACGCCGGTTCGGCCGACTGAGCCTCGGCCGAACCGGCGTCACCTGTCCCGTGGGTTATGCGGTGGGCCGGCCCATCGCCCGGTACGTCCAGCCCGCCCGCCGCCACAGCTCCGGGTCGAGCGTGTTGCGGCCGTCCAGGATCACCCGTGCCGCCGCGACCTCGCCGAGCGCCGCCGGGTCCAGCTCGCGGAACTCCCGCCACTCGGTGAGGTGCAGGACGACGTCGGCGGACCGCGCCGCCTCCAGCGCGGAGCCGGCATAGCCCAGGGTGGGGAAGACCTTGCGGGCGTTGTCCATGCCCTTCGGGTCGTACACGGTGACCTGACCGCCCTGCAGATGGATCTGGCCCGCCACGTTCAGCGCGGGCGAGTCGCGGACGTCGTCGGAGTCGGGCTTGAACGTGGCGCCGAGCACCGCGACCCGCTTGCCGAGGAAGGAACCGCCGCCGAGCGCCTCCCGGGTCATCTCGACCATCTGACCGCGCCGGCGCATGTTGATGGAGTCGATCTCGCGCAGGAACGTCAGCGCCTGGTCCGCGCCCAGTTCGCCGGCCCGCGCCATGAACGCGCGGATGTCCTTCGGCAGACAGCCGCCGCCGAAGCCGATCCCGGCGCGCAGGAACTTCGCCCCGATCCGGTCGTCGTGCCCGATGGCCTCCGCCAGCTTCGCCACGTCACCGCCCGCGGCCTCGCACACCTCCGCCATCGCGTTGATGAAGGAGATCTTGGTGGCGAGGAAGGAGTTCGCGGCCGTCTTCACCAGTTCCGCGGTCGGGAAGTCGGTCGCCACGAACGGCGTGCCCTCGCCGATCGGGGTCGCGTACACCTCCCGCAGCAGCTTCTCGGCCCGCTCGCTGCGCACACCCGCCACGATCCGGTCCGGGTGCAGGGTGTCCTGGACGGCGAAGCCCTCGCGCAGGAACTCCGGGTTCCAGGCCAGCTCCGCGTCCCCGCCCGCCGGGGCGTGCTCGGCGAGGTAGCCGGCCAGCCGGTCGGCCGAGCCCACCGGCACGGTCGACTTGCCGACGACCAGGGCCGGACCGTGCAGATGCGGGGCGAGCGAGGAGATGGCGGAGTCGACGTACGACATGTCGGCCGCGTACTCCCCATGGCGCTGCGGGGTGTTGACGCACACGAAGTGCACATCGCCGAAGGCGCCGACCTCGGCCCAGTCGGTGGTGAACCGGAGCCGACCGGTGGAGCCCTCGAAGCCCGCCACGTGCCTGCGCAGCAGCTCCTCCAGCCCCGGCTCGTACATGGGGGTCTCGCCGCGCTCCAGCATGGCGATCTTCTCGGGTACGACATCGAGCCCCAGCACCTCGAAGCCGAGCTCGGCCATGGCCGCGGCGTGCGTGGCGCCGAGATAGCCGGTGCCGATCACGGTGATCTTCAGGCTCATGGGTGCGCTCCAGCTCGGGGACTCGTGATGCGGTGCCCGAGCATAGCCGGGCGGTCCACCGGGCAATTTCCCCGCTGTCGTGTACCTCACGTAGGCGTCCCACGGGCAGCCCTCTAAAATTTGAGTTACTTAACGGTAATTAGCGTCAGTATCACTGCGTCTTTGGAGCGTGAGAGACCGTGGCCGGATCGGCTGACTTCGACCTGTACCGCCCGTCCGAGGAGCACGACATGCTCCGCGATGCCGTCCGCTCCCTGGTCGAGGCGAAGATCGCGCCGCACGCCGCGGCGGTGGACGAGGAGGCCCGCTTCCCGCAGGAGGCCCTCGACGCCCTCGTCGCCAACGACCTGCACGCGGTGCACGTCCCCGAGGAGTACGGCGGCGCCGGCGCCGACGCGCTCGCCACGGTGATCGTGATCGAGGAGGTCGCCCGCGCCTGCGTCTCCTCCTCCCTCATCCCCGCGGTGAACAAGCTCGGCTCGCTCCCGGTGATCCTCTCCGGCGGCGAGGAGCTGAAGAAGAAGTACCTGACCCCGCTCGCCAAGGGCGACGCGATGTTCTCGTACTGCCTCTCCGAGCCGGAGGCGGGCTCGGACGCGGCCGGCATGAAGACCAAGGCGGTCCGCGACGGCGACCACTGGATCCTCAACGGCGTGAAGCGCTGGATCACCAACGCCGGCGTGAGCGAGTACTACACGGTCATGGCCGTGACCGACCCCGCCAAGCGCTCCAAGGGCATCTCGGCCTTCGTCGTCGAGAAGTCGGACGAGGGCGTCTCCTTCGGCGCCCCGGAGAAGAAGCTCGGCATCAAGGGCTCCCCGACCCGCGAGGTCTACTTCGACAACGTCCGCATCCCCGCCGACCGCATGATCGGCGAGGAGGGCACGGGCTTCATGACGGCCATGAAGACCCTGGACCACACCCGCATCACCATCGCCGCCCAGGCCCTCGGTGTCGCGCAGGGCGCCTTCGACTACGCCAAGGGCTATGTCCAGGAGCGCAAGCAGTTCGGCAAGGCGATCGCCGACTTCCAGGGCATCCAGTTCATGCTCGCCGACATGTCGATGAAGATCTCGGCGGCCCGCGCCCTCACCTACCAGGCCGCCGCGGCCTCCGAGCGCGGCGACGCCGACCTCACCTACCTGGGTGCCGCCGCCAAGTGCTTCGCCTCGGACGTGGCGATGGAGGTCACCACGGACGCCGTCCAGCTCCTCGGCGGCTACGGCTACACCCGCGACTACCCGGTGGAGCGCATGATGCGCGACGCCAAGATCACGCAGATTTATGAGGGCACCAACCAGGTCCAGCGGATCGTGATGGCCCGCAACCTGCCGTAGGGACAAGGGCCTTCGGCTCTTCGGGAAGGCGCCCTCCGGGGCGCCTTTCTGCTGTCCGGGCACACCTGCCGACCGGTCGGTCACATGCGGGGAGGGCCGCGGGGACGTAGGACGGAAGAACACGGGACCCGTCCCGGGTCCCCGTCTCCGAGGAGGAGCCATGACGCAGCCCGGAACGATGACGCCCATGACCCAGCAGATGCAGGACTGCGTGAACGCCTGCATGGCCGCGCACACCATGTGCGAGGAGACCATGAGCTCCTGCATGCAGATGGGCGGTCAGGCCCAGATGCAGGTCATGCGCGCGCTCATGGACTGCTCCGAGACGACGCGTATGTGCGCCGACATGATGATGCGCCGCTCGCCCATGTCGGGCGACATGTGCTCGATGTGTGCCAAGGCGTGCGAGATGTGTGCCGAGGCGTGTATGGCGATGCCGGACGACCCGCAGATGATGCGCTGTGCGGAGGCGTGTCGCCGCGCGGCGGAGATGTGCCGCGCCATGGCGGGCGCCAAGATGTGAGGTCCGCCCGAACCAGGTCGAGGGCACCCGCGCGGGTGCCCTCGACCTGGTTTCCCTAGTTGCCGGAGACGGTGACCTTCTGGTCGTTGTTCAGTTCGTTCACCAGCGTCTTCACCTTCGCCTTGTCCCAGACGAGGTTGCCGCCGACGGAACCCGATATCGGCATGTTCATGGACGTGCCGTCACCGCCCTGGACGCCCTTCATCGCCCAGAACATCGAGGCCAGGTCCCACAGGGACATGTCCTTGTCGACGATCAGGGAGTCCAGGCCCGCGCCCATGGTCGGGTAGAACTTGAACGGGTTGAGGACCGTGGACGGAGTGGCCACCTGGTGGGCCAGCGCCGACAGGAACTTCTGCTGGTTCTTGGTGCGCTGCAGGTCGGAGGCCGCGAAGGCGTGCCGGGTGCGGACGAAGGCGAGGGCCTGCGCGCCGTTCAGCGTCTGCGTGCCCGCCTTGAAGTCGGCGCCGGAGTAGGAGTCCTTGAAGCCCTTGTCGATGTTGATGGTGACACCGCCGACCGCGTCCACGATCTTGGCGAAGCCCTCGAAGCCGATCTCCACGTAGTGGTCGATGTGCAGACCGGTGTTGTACTCGATCGTGCGCACCAGCAGCGTCGGACCGTCGTAGGCGTACGCCGCGTTCAGCTTGTTCTGGCCCATGGCGGGGCGGATCTTGCCGGACGTGGAGCCCTGGAACGAGGGGATCGTCACGTTCGAGTCGCGCGGCAGCGAGATCAGCGTGTCGCCGTTGTCGCCGACGTGCAGGATCATCATCGAGTCGGTGCGCTTGCCCTGGGCGGAGCCGGTGTGCAGCTTCTGCTCGTCCGCCTTGGACATGCCCTCGCGGCTGTCCGAGCCGACGATCAGGTAGTTGGTGCCGGAGCCCGACGCCGGCCGGTCGATGACCTTGGACAGGTCGACCTCGCGGCGCAGCTTGGAGTCGGCCCAGAAGTATGTCGCGACGGACGTGACGACCAGCACGGTCACCAGGGTGAGCGCGGTCCACTTCAGCCGGCGCCGCCAGTTCGGGCGCGGCCGGTAGCGGTCGAGCTCCGGGTCCGGGTCGTTGTCGTTGGGCACGAAGCCGCCGCCGCCCCGCCCGCCGCCGTACACCTGCCCGGTGTTGTAGCCGCTGTCGTAACCGGCGCCGTCGTCGTATCCCTGGCCGTCGACGTACGACGGCTGCTGCGGGACTCCGGCCCCGTACGGCGGCGCCGCCGGGCCGGGGTCGCCGTAGGAGCGCTGCCCGGGCGGTACCGCCGGGCCGCGCCGCACCTGACGCATCACGCGGGCGTTCTCCGGCTGCGCGCCGGCACTGCCGCGTCCGTAGCGCGGGCCGCGGTTGTCGTCGGACCATCCCTCGGGCCAGTCATTCATGCGCCCCAGTGTGCAGGGCGTCGGTGTGAGGCTTACAAGGGCTGTCGGAAAATAAGGGCGGCGCTGTTGCGAAGCTGACACAAATTCCGCGAATGTCACTTCGGCATAAGGTGGAGGGCATGACAGACCAGGCCACGGACGTGGAACGGGACACGGAACCGGACATCCCCGGCAAGCCGACGTCCGCCTCGCGCACCACCCTCAGCCACATCATGACCCACAACGACACCAACCTGCTGGGGACGGTGCACGGCGGTGTGATCATGAAGCTGGTCGACGACGCGGCGGGCGCCGTGGCGGGCCGGCACTCCGGCGGTCCCGCCGTCACCGCGTCGATGGACGAGATGGCGTTCCTGGAGCCGGTGCGCGTCGGTGACCTGGTCCATGTGAAGGCACAGGTGAACTGGACCGGCCGGACCTCGATGGAGGTCGGCGTCCGGGTCCTCGCCGAGCGCTGGAACGAGTCGGCCCCGCCCACCCAGGTCGGCTCGGCCTACCTGGTCTTCGCCGCCGTCGACGCCGACGGCAAGCCGCGCCGGGTGCCGCCGGTGATACCGGAGACCGAGCGCGACAGGCGCCGCTGTCAGGAGGCCCAGATCCGCCGTACCCACCGCTTGGCGCGCCGCCGGGCCATTCGCGAGCTGCGGGAGAAGAGGGCGGCCGAAGGCTTCGAGGACTAGGGCCTGTCTGACAATTCCCGTCTGCCGCGCGACGCCATGCACGCACTCTCGCCGCACCGGCCCCAGACCCAAGTACGTCCAGTACGAG